>JAAOYH010000002.1 GCA_018221245.1 Candidatus Woesearchaeota archaeon | reverse complement strand
ATGTACTCTTGCAATTCATTATCCGTAAGAGGCTTCTGGCTGTGGTACTGCCAGTCCTGTCCGCCGACCTGCTCTCTCTTTGCCAAAGCTATCAATAATCCCGCAGTTTCCCTGGGATTTTTGGTCCATAAAATAGGTATCCCATAACTCACGGCGATAGTTGAGAGCATCCCTTGGATTGCGTTTGGGTGTATTCTTCTGACAGAATAGATATCCTGCTCGCCTTCTATTATCATGACTGGCTTGGGATACTGTGAGAGAGCCTTCAATTGAGATAACAACCTACCATCTAGCATACTGTCCACGAAATCGGGTACTGTCTTGTACTCCACCACGACCCTATCAGATATCTGGTAGTCGCCAACAGAAAGCTGCTGTAATTCAAGATTGACCTCTCTATCCAAGAGCGTCTTCATTACGGCACTGCCTTTCTCTCTATAATCACCTATCACCTTCAAAGTGCCGTTCTGCTCCTTTGCATTGGTGCGTTTCTCCTCGTAGTATCCTGATAATAGCGTCTTCTGCTTCTTCTCCTGCGGTGAGGTCTTGAAGTCTTTTTTTACAGCGGAGATTGCCCGGTACATCCTCTTCTCTTTGTGGTGAGCGGCCCATTTGTAGCCTACGTCAGCAGTATTCTCTGTCATGAACACTATGACCTTGCCCTTTTCTCCACGGCCGGTGCGACCGCGTCTTTGAACAGTCCTGATTGCAGAAGGAATGGGCTCGTAGAACATCACGATATCCACCCTGGGGATGTCCAGACCTTCTTCGGCGACAGAAGTTGCGATTAAACAGGGGAACTCTCCATTTCTAAATTCGTCAAGAATTTCTTTCTGTTCTTTCTGGCTCATTCCTGTGGAATTTTTCTTGGCCTGGCCAACGAATGTCTTGGATATCACGTTAATCTGGTCCATGGCTGACTGTATCTTGACCGCCTGGTCCCTGTACTGCGTGAATATTATCATCTTGACATCTTTCTGGGCGTGCGTATGTTGCAACACTCTTTTTTGCAGCTCTTTGAGCTTGGGATGCTCGATGTTCTGATCTATCAACGCCAAAGTCCGTATCTTTGCCGCCTTCCACCTGGGATCAGAGACGAGATTCTTCACTGCTTTGCTCTGGCCCTTCTCTGCCTGCTGGGCCATGGTGCCAAAGTACTGCTGTAGAGCGTATATCCCCTGAGTATCTAGTAATTCTCTTGCGTGGTTGATCTTCATTGCTTCTGCAGCCTTACTCACTGCGCGCATCATCTCAAAATCTTTTTCTCCGCGAGCAATCATTCCCTGAAGCTGCCCCTGAAGTGATAGTAATGTCCTCTTGTTGACGTACTTCCCTTCTAGGTTAATGCCCTCTATGCTCTTGAGATGCGTTATGCATTCATTGAAACAGCTTTCCAGTAGTCTTCTCACCGCGATGAACTCTGCAGGGAGGGAGACCTTGACCCATTGGATGTCGATTTCTTGCACGTACGGGCTGACATCCGAGTCCTCGGCTGATCTGACCTCTATCTCCTCTATGTGGATGTTCTGGCACACCTCTGTTATGCTCTCTTTGTTGGTACCAGGGCTTGCAGTCAGGCCCAGCACTCGATGGTACTTGGCTTGCTTCTCGTAGCGTTTAGCTATGAATACGTACGAGTACTCGCCTGTGGCTCGGTGGGCCTCGTCAAAAACCACTAAAGAGACATCCTCAAGGGATATCTTATTGCCTAGGAGGTCGTTCTCCAGACCTTGCGGCGTGCTGAATATTATCTGCGAGCTCTTCCACTGCTCCTGGCGCTTCTCTGGCCTTACCGCGCCGGTGAAGAGTGAGTATTTGTCCTCGGGAATGCTCAAGGAATCCTGGAACGTCTTGTGATGCTGCTGCACCAACGGTTTGGTGGGTGCCAGGATGAGAATCTTGCTCTTCGGGTACTGCTTGAGCCTGTGGACTGCGAGCATTACTGCTATCATGGTCTTGCCGAGGCCTGTAGGGAGGACGACAAGGGTGTTATGGAGAGTTGCCTGCGCGAAGATTGTCTCTTGGTAACGCCTAGGCTCTACTGACTTGACTAGCTCCATCGCCTTGACAGGAGTAGAACGCTCTTTTAAGGGTTTATGGGGCGTGTCCAGTGCTATGGTGGCGCTACGCTATAGACGTTGGGGTTAGTAGCTCCAGAATTATAGCCACATTCTATTCCTTCAGTCTCCCAATAGTATTTCTCCATGAACTGTTCAGCTACGTGCTCTTCTATTGTCTCTCCTGTTGCAATCTCAATAATGGCGTTGATGAAAAGATACCATCCTGTTTGATCAAAAATGTCTCCAACAATAGGTGGAAGGTCGATACCAAGCTCTTCGCCTAACCATTGGCTCCAAACGTCATCCTCATCATTGATTTTTTCGTCGAAACTCTTCACCATGATATGGACTTCGTTTCCTACGTTGCCAGATATATCATAGGGCGTCAGGGTCACCATGTATCTTTTGTCTGGGGAGATATCTGCGTACTTATCATCATCAACCATATTGATGAGATCTCTTATACTTCTTAGTGAGAAGCTATTTCCTGCACTGAAGCATTCTTCTAGCTTCAGATTCAAGCCTTCTTTGATGGGCTCGTCATTAGCTCTTCCTAAAATCTGGGTGAACTTTGTCGAGTCTGGTTGCACCATTATTCCGAATTCTCTGCACGCAACCCTGTAGTAGCTTATGTCACTGCTTGTTGAACCCGCAAATATCGTCTTAATATAGCTTCCCAGGCTCTCTACACAAAGCCCTTTAGTTGGTATTGGATCTGGGGGTTTCTCGTCCTCCAGATGTAGTGCGAACCTTATCTTCTGGTTCCTACTCTTGATGTTGACGCATATATGATGATCCGTCTTGTAGATACCACAGAATGGTGTTTCTTGAGGGTCTTTTGTCCATACTAGTTCGCCGTCTCTCTTGACTATTGAGAGGTTCGGTGCAGGTATCTCATCTCCGTCTTTCTCAAAAACTGCATCCACTCCATCTCTTACCTCCATATATTCGGGAGCATCCTTGATTATCACATCAAGTAAGTCATTTTCAGTTTTCATATTTTTGACTTCATAGAACTGTAATTTTCTCCCGAAGGGGTCATCTGGGTCTCCGGAGGTGAAAAGCAACTCTACAGGGACATTCTCGACATCATCTTCAGGGGTTTCAGCATATCTAGTTGCCCACTGATTCACCCAGTCCCCTACTGGATTTCCGTCTACCATAATGTACAAAGTCTCTCCTCTGGGCCTTACACGCATCTCATCAGCTGTTAGTTTGAAGTCACCGCTACATATGCAATCTGATTGCTTGTTATCTCGGCAGTCCTGGACAAACCTCTGTAGGTTCATCGCGGATTCTCCTGAAGGGTCCTCGCAGGCTGTAACTTCTATGCCTGCATTGTTACAAACCAACAGATTTCTTCTGAGACATTCTCTGGTATCTTCTTCAGCCCCAACACCTTTGCCATTGCATCTTTTGTATATGTCTTCTGCGCACTTTACTGTCGCTTCTAGATACACTAGTGAATCTGTGACTTCCGTCGAGAAACTGGGCCTGAAAGAGTATGTGCCGTACTGCTTTACTTTTCCTTTAACACCTGCACAGGATGATGCTGTATATGCTGTGCCTATTGAACACCCTTGGGCTATGCATATTTCACTTATTTCACTGACGTAATTCGTGACTTCGTCAAACTTGTCGACAGTCATGTAACTTTTCAGGAATGGAATGGTCTCTTCCCAAGTGGGGTTGTGCTTCGGAGATGATTTTGCATCATTCATTGCCTTTTTTATGTTTCCTGCTCCTGCATTGTATGATGCTAGACCAAACCTTGTGGCGTCTGGTCCGCTGAATTGATCTATTTGGTTCTTCAGGTATACAGGTATTCCTTTGATACTTTTCACAGGATCTATTCGGGGGTCACCTTCACATCCTTCTAGTGATATTGCATAACAAAAAGTGTTTGTGCCTGAACATTCACATTCCTTGTTACAATTTGTGTCCCAAGTCCCCCATCTCACCAAATCAGTACAAGCAGGGACGCCTATCTGACCTAACCCTGCATATCCTGCACTATTAACTATTGTAGGCTCTCCAACGCTTTCTTTGGCAATTAGAGAAAGAACTAATCTCCAATCCAAACCATTTTTGTCGGACTCTTTTTGTAATTGTCCCACGAGCCCTAAATCAGTTAGTCTTCCACGGGTAATCTCTAGATCTTCATTGCTAGAAGTCATCGAAATGAATCCACATGGTGGCGCAGAGAATAGTGGCTCTATTCCCTCGCAATCTTCTTGCAGTTGTGGGCTCGAACGTGTGAATTTGTTGGCTGCATCCACCTCTTCAAGACAGCTTTCTGCCTGGTCATCTTTCTCCAGCTGCGATAATTGGTCAGAGGAAAAGAAACACAGAGGATTAGATCCTCCTTCTCTTTTGTTCGAGTCTTCAATGCTCTCGTATATCTTTATGTCCAGGTGGGTTGCTGATGAGCTGCCTGTGTTACCAGTAATACCTATCCTCTTGTTCGGAGTGACTATGTCGTTCTGGTTCACATCAATCTGAGACATATGACTGTACTTGCTGTATAATCCTTGATCATGTCTTATGAATACATGTTTTCCCAAGTCGCCACAGGAACTAACGTCTTTACAGGCTCTAACGACCGTGCCGCTAGCTATTGGGAAAACGTCTTGTTTTCCTCCAAAGTCCAGGCCATCGTGGAAATCATCTTCCAGTTTTCCCTGTTTCATTATCTTCCTATCACCGTAGCATGATGTCACTCGCGGATCTCTCACAGGCAAGGATATAGTCATTCCCGTGCCCTGTGTGTTCAGGTTGTTGATTGTGTCTCCACCACTACCTTCTTTTCCCGGTACAAAATTCGGATCATTAGTCCACTTAATCATGTCTTTCATGAAGATATCGTTGTACCAGTCCTTAGGACTTCTATCTAGCTCTGCAAGAGCAGGACCAGGCATAATTTTTTCGTAGTGGAAGTGTTCTTCGTAGAATATTGTATTTGGACTGGGTTGTATTCCTTGCCTCTTGGCTATATCCACAGTTAGGAACTTGAGTGCAGTCCTTTGGTTTGCAGGGTATGAATCCCAGCAGTGCTCTGCTCTGTAATCTATATTCGGACATTGACCTGAAAATGGATCCGTCCTGCACCACTGGAATGGCGCCAATTTAACACCTTCCTCGCACTGGTCTTTTACAGGCTCTCTGATAACTCCTGAGTTGACCAGCGCTATTACAATAGCCCCATCATCAGGGTCTTCTTTGGTACAAACTTGGTTTCCATCTCTGTCTACACAATCTGCGAACGCATTCGCTCTCTGGTCCTCTGGCACTAGCTGTGTGATTATTCCTTGCTGGTCTATCACGTAGTGCACACTGGTAAGGCCTTGCTGATACGCATTTATCGCCTCCCCTGCTGACCCCGTCCCGGTCGTCGTTATGACGATATTTGTGGTCGGGCCGAGTCGGGGTCGCTTGTTGGGGGAAGGCTTGAGTTGGACTCCTTTTATGTTAGAATCTACGGAAAAACTGTAAAGAGATCCCTGCACACCAGACGCTCTCGCAAGCTCTGCATCTAATGATACTTGATGGTCGTCCTGTGCATAAGCTATCGGCAAGGTTATCTCATCTTCTGTGAGACCTATGATTTTGAGAATTTGATTGTCACGTTCCGCAGTAATATCATAATCTATATTTCTGGGCATTCCAGGATAGTTGAGTCGGGCTCTCAGCGCTTTAGCTATCTCGTTCTGGTATGTTGTCCGGATATCCTCTTCTGTCGGGAAACATCTTTTTCCTAGTGATGTCCAGCTCTGGTACGTTGCGTATGTACCACATTCCGAATCTACTAGGCTAACCCCTGCGTTCTTGAACATGCGCTCCAGCGCTTCGTATGCTGCGAACCTGGCAGAGACGTCTATGTAGTGAAGCATTTCTTCGCTGAGCGCATAAGTATGTAGAAGTGCTATCTGCCGGCTCCCTAAAGGTTCATCAGGGTTCTCCATCTTAAACTCTCCGACGATGATTGCGAATATCAGGACTATCGCTACAAAGAAGAGTATGTCGAGACCCAACATGAAGACATCTCCTTTCTTGTTCATCTTGCCACCCTCGGTTTCTCTCCTTTGTGAATATGAATTAGTTCTTCGTGACTTTCGATATACAGAATGATGTTGATATTGCCTCCTTGACCTGGAGTTATAACTCTTATCACAGGCAAAAGATATCCGTCTCTATCGATCTCTTGACCCTTAATAATATCCCAGTTCAACTTGATTGGTAGTTCATCTTGTGAGGATGTCCATTTTGTGTCCTCATAACCTGCGGGATAATCTATCCATATGTTATATTCATTCACTCCCTTCTGGCCCAGGTATTTCTCGATGTGTTTCTTGATCTCATCAGAGTATCTCTCATCCTTGTTCATGGCAAGGGCGTCGGCTAATGTTGCTGTATCAGGACGACCATCTCCGTCAATATCCACGTCAGAGAATGGTTGTCTTAGTAACCCTAGAAGCATCGTTTCACCGTTCTGATCTCTCAGGTCCTGAACTAAATTGCTTGATACAGGCTCAAACGCATCCTTCTCTATCATCAGCATAAGGAACGCTATCATGCATAGCAGTACGAAGAAGAGTATGAGGAATATCTGAATCCAATCTCCACGTCTATTCATGCATTCTGCACCACCACTATAACCTTCATTATGCCTGCGCACTCTCTATCTCCTCGCTTGTACGTAACAGGCCAGGTCTCTTCCAGTATCGTTCCACTCTGTCTACCTATCACACCAGCTCTCGCTAGAGAGTATATCTTGTCAAAAGTCTCCTTGAAGATGTACTGTTCCTTGAAGCGGGAGCCACAGCCCCCATCATCGATAATTTCTAGTTTAGCCCCTGCCCTCGCAAACACAGTATCTTGAACAAATATGTCGTTGGCTCTGAACCTGTCCCACTTGTCGAGATCTATTATTCCAGGATAGACTCTTTTTGTGAGAGGGTCTGAGTACATGATAATGTCATCGTAGTATATTCTGTACATTATTGCTGCAGTATGTACTTCTTGGTCTTGGAGGTCTCGATCCGTGAAGAACCTGACAAGGAATACTATGATTATAATCGCTACCATCATCAGCATAAGTCGGGGGAACCAGTCTAGGAACTCTGCCTGTCCTTTGCGCATCAGTAGTACCTCCCTATCGCCACTCCAAGAGATATTCCTATCTGGTTAGCGGTCAGTTGCGTCTGGCTGTCGGTGCTTAGAGTCATCCGGATTTCTATTCTTTTTGCCGATGTCCTTGATGGTGTGTTTAGCTTGAACTCCTCGTTAGATCTCTCTTGAAGCTCTCTATGGAACAGGCAGGCTATGCTTCTACCATCCTCTGTAGTTGGTGCTATCGCCAAGGAGTTAGATCCTGTTCTTCTGTGCAACTCTATGAGAATTGTCGCTTCGTCTTCTGATTTTGCTAATGGTAGATTGATTATGTCCACCATCTTCTTGAACTCCTTCTTTATCTGATCCCTCTCGGATGCGGTCACGTCGCCTTCTAGTTTCAGGAAAATCTTTGCTTCGTTAACGGTTACAAGCTTCGTGCTGACGTGAGGACAGTCAGATATGGAGTACATAGCATCCATGATAGCAAATGAGTCTCCTACTGTCTTGAAGATTAGGAATTTCGGGTTGTGAAGTACGAGTTCTCTCCTGTAGTCTCCCGACTTGCCGTAATATCTAGTGTTGAAAGGAATCCAAGTTTTCACGTCCGCATCTGGGCCCACCTCAACCTTGCCATCGTATAGCTGGAATCTATACTCATGTTTTTTCTTGATGTTGTCATAAGTTAGTGTGACGTCTCCTTGGCCCGCGTTGGCCAGTTCTGCTATTGTTGATGTTTCTGCAGCTAGAAATTTTGAGAAAAAGCCTTCGCTGTTGGCGTTGCCACTGATAAACAGGAAGGCTGTGACTCCAAAAAGCATAAAGAAGGCCAGGCTGATGATAGTCTCTAATACTAAAGACTCCTCACCTTTCCTCCCGACCACATGCTAATTCTCGACGTGAGAGAATATAAATGTTGTTACTTGTTGAACCCGATATAGCTCACCCTGGCTTCATTTCTGCAGGCTACTCTACTCCTCTGTATGAAGTTCTGATACTTATGGGCAATAATAATCGAAAGCGACTGGAGCCACCGGATCATCATAGGTATCCAATTTACACGTGCCTTTTTTATCTAATTGATAACACCTATAACAAAAATAGATTCCTCCGACACTAATCCCTGTTCCAATATATTCTTCTCTTACCATTGGCTTTCCATGGCAGTAGTCCTTGACTTTCTCAGCATATTCAATAGGATCCCCTCGCACAGTCATTTGTTGAGAGCAATCCATATTTCCTTTCCCAACTTCCCAAGGCCTATTGATTGGATCCAAAGAAATGGTCACAGCAGTTCCCTTAATATCTATGAAATAATTATCTACTCCTTCTTGGATAGTTGCCTTAGTCGTTCCAGAATTAAACTGAATCTCCTTAGCACCACTAAGTTTTCTACATCCAACTACATCAGACAAAGCATATTTGTCAGCGTGATGCCTATTTGCCCCATCCACCACACATAAACAAACAGAATCTGCAAAAAATCTTGATTTACATTGTTGAGGTTTATCACCCATATCTATATCTGAAAACATGTCTTTATCATCGCCATGTACCGCGCCATTGTATGAATACATAACTATGTTATAACCCGGAGGCATATCTAGCACAACCGAAGCTTCTGGCGGCTCCAATCCATACTTAATCGTCGATTCTATTCTATCTGCTAACAGATGCATGTTGCGGCGGGCCCTATAACTTTCCTCGTGCTGATCGCCAAACAAGCTTATCAGCGCAATAGACATCAAAATTATGATACCTAATATTATCGCAGAAATTATCAGAAGAACAATGTTGCGCATGCCTAAAGAGATTCCCTCTCCGCTACGGTCCATCATCCCTCACAGTTGGACTTGTCCACATCTGTTTTTTCACACATTCCTCCAGAAAAAGTGCACTGATAGCACGTAGACCCATCGGATGTGAACCATTCACCTTCGTCGTCAGATGGAATATTGTGGCAAACCTCATAATCAGGATCATTTCTATCGCATTTTAGTACTGCACCAGAACCAAAGAATGTGCCAGGGGCAACGAGAGCACAACAATACTTGAATTCTTCAGTTGCCTTTTCTACATCATCCGCCATAGGACACCCGAACTTACCTAGATGCTGCCAATATCCGCCTCCTTCTCCTTTAGGGAAAGTTCCTTCTTCGTCGACGCACTCTCTAAATGCGAAACACTCACCCTTAATTCCTGGATAAATGGCACCCATAACAGCACATGATTGACGTTCTTCGTTATCTTTGCCAAACAAATCGAAGACATTCATTAGGGCTATAATGACAACTAACAAAATTACTACACTTATCACTAAACCAACAACTCTTTCCAGGCCCATATTTCCTTTTCTCAATCCAGCGCCTCCGCCAACAATATCGTGAATGCGTCGTAGGCATTATAGACTGTAGTCATAGCAACTCCTGCGTTTCCAGCATTATCCTGTACTCTCAAGCATAAAACTCTTACGTCTCTGCCTGTATATGGCATTTCCCTAGATACATATGAGTATCCTGCACCTGTCTTAGGATCAGGGCACCACGCAATCGCGTTGGATTTCTTACCTGATACCAGAGCAGGGATGAAGTCAGTTATTCTGGTAATATACGCGACAGCATACCTGTCAGTGCAGCCAGATCCTTGTTGGGGTTCAGAGGTTGCTCCATCATGACAACTGAACCTCAGGTTCAGGGACCATGGACTGAAGTCTATGTTGGCTGTTGGTGCCTGGAGGTCTACCATGATTCGCTGAGGCGGTCCTGCAGAATAAATTTTGGCATCATCATCAATACCCTTCCCGTAAACACAGAGATTCTTATTCATCATATAAGGAAGATTCAAATCGAATGTCGCTCTTTGTAACTTAGAATCGAATGTATCTGCTTTGAATTTTGAAGGTGTTCCTTCAACATTAGGCTCACAAGTCACCTGCTGTTTGGTCTGCTCTTGACTTAATGAGTATAGGGCAGCCAAATAATCCTCTTCATCATAGTTGGATTGATCCACATATCTCATGACCTGTTCAAGGGCAGTGTTGAAACCAGCACCAGATGTAGCATCTACTAATTCAAAGCATTCTTGTAGAGTGTCCTTACAGTCCGAGCTTGAGCTTGACATATCCTTCTTTGTATGGTCTACAAGGCACCATTTAGTGTTTTGCGATAGAGATTTAGTGTCACTGGGAAAATCGCTAGCCTCACGAGCTTTACATTCCGTTTCACTCTCAGGTATAATCTCATAATAAATGTTTTCACACTGCCTATACTCACATCCAGCAGTGATGTGCTTCTCCTGATCCCATGTCTGAGTCAACCCAGCATACCTGACAGCATATTCAGTCTTGAAATAAATGAAATATCTTTCAATCATACCATCTCCAAATGCACCAATACTTTGCTCCAAGGAAGATACATCGCTATTAGCAGGATATATTGTAATTGAGAATTTTATCAGTTCATCTTGATATTTCGGATCTATCTTTAGGTCCTTTAAAGTCAAAGAAAACGATGAATCGGCCTTTTTATCCTTCATAGCACCAACTATATCATTTCTCAATTCAACCAGACGTATATCTACGAAAGGAGTTCCTTCTTTGACTTCTTCGTAAGCATTAGTACTCCCGATATCTGTTCTTGAAATAAGCTGACCATTTTTTCCTTCTGTGGCAAGCTCTGCCCCCCATTTAGTAAAGTGTTGAGTTTCTCCTTCTTTATACGAACCCAATTTGCCAGAAATTTCTAGATTCTGCGCTTCCTCAGGAATCACTGTTAGTGGCGCACCCTGTCTCACTATCTCTCCAGATGCTTTCCTAACAGTGATAGAAGTCTTGGATTTTGACACAGAACTCCCTCCAGGATCATTTCCACCACCTGATATAATCTCGCTGTTCACACAGCACAGACGACCTTTACAAGCTATAGTACCTGCTAGATAAGCTTCGTATCCCTGATCTTCATCGCATCCCTTGGTAGCAGAAACACAAATGGATCCTTCAGTCTCCCCACAGGAAATCGTTTCCGAAAATCCTCTCCCTGTATTGAGGACAAAATAAGAAATTAAAACAAGAACGAGCACTGCTAACGCAGCCGTAACTATCACACCCCATATATTTCCCTGGCCGCGCCTCATTAAGGCTCCTCAGTAAAACTCGTCATCATCCAACGGAACACAGCATTTCAGATCATCGGGACAGCTGTTAGGAGTTGTTATGTGAGTTGAGCTATCACAGAACGATTCACACATGCCACCGACATTCGAACACTCCTTTGCCACGTTGCCACCAGCTCTCAGGACGAGAACCGCCAGAATAACTAGCACGAGGAGAGCGATAGCTGCAATGATGATGACTTCCATTGAAAGTTCGCCACGTCTTTTCATTTGCACCTCATCTATTCATAAACCCAGTGAAAAATGAGTATATAATGGTTTCGATAAAGTATCGACGACAACTAATCAAGTCCTAATAGAATAGATATAATTGAGTTTGCACCACCTTCAATTCCTCTAGTGTACACGAGATATACCAACAATATTGCGGCCAATCCCAAAACGATCGCAATGATGTACCCTATCGACATTTCTCCTTTTTTCATCCGCGTCCACTCAACATGTTAGATATTTTTTCCAGGAAAGGTGCGGTGCCGCCTTGGTACCATGCAATCATTATAATCACTCCAAAAATGATGAATGCCGCTGCAAGAATAGCCAACATCATTGGACTTATGGCCGTTTCCGCTTTCCTCATATAATCCTCATTAGAACGCAACCTTTTATGGCTTTTGCTTCTCCTCTACAGGTGCTTGAGTGCAGCCCAGTTCAAGAATATCCTCGTAATCCATAGGTCTAGCCACTATTCCCGACATGATGTCTGCGTTCTCCATTATAGACTCCCTACTGAAAAAACTCATTATGGTACCGCCTGTTCCTCCTGCAGATGCTGCCACTGCTAAAGGTATTGGTAGACCTACCTGTGTCACAACCACTCCTGCTAGAACACCTCCCGCGGCGAGACCAAACCAAGGATTGCCAGCAGTATTGAGCATGATCCTATCAAATCCTTTGATGCCCCTGGCGTAGTAGAAAATAATCACTGTGCCCTTGTCTGTGGCCATTCTGTCATTAGCATGCCTAGCCACCTCTGAATCGTCTAGATCCTGGCCAACTTCCACTCCCATCAGATAATCGAAGTAGCTCTCGCCAGAATTGGCCTTGTTCTCTTGTAAGTACACAGGAAGTCCTTCAATATAAGGCAATCCTGGTGTCGTGATCACACTGCACACATGGCAGAAAACTCCTTCTTCATCACCAAATAACTCGTATGTCCCACGCCCCCATAATCTCCAACAGTGTTGCATCTCTTCAGCTATCAGAGCATTTGCCTGTTTTGCAGTAGGTTCATCCAGAGAATGATATCTTGTCGGGCACTCTATCTTTAGATTGCCGTAGTTTCCAGTCAAGTCCGCCAGAGAATAGTGCAATATAATATCATCCGCACACTCGTTATCCTTCAGGTAGTCTGTAAAGTTTCTGCTCATCCCTATAATCACGAGCACGGACAAGATAATGAGTGTGGAAATCAATACGATGCTTACAAGCGCTCCCATCGAGATATCACCAAGTCTCATACAATCACCGTGTCGCAGTATTGATTGATTTCGTCAGCATTGATAGCGTGTACAGTCTGGGTAAGATAGAAATCGAATATTTCTGGATCCAATTCTCCATTAGCAGCCTTCATACTCCCGTAAGCGACTCCTGATCTTGCTACATTCATAAGCCATTCATCTATTTCACTCGCCTTAGTCCCTACAAAATTATCTATGTTGTCACAAGTACTCATCCCTCTCCGAATGAAAGTGATTGCATATTTTCCTTCTTTTAACTCTCCTGTCTCTATTTCCAGCCGTTTCTTTAGAGCTCTGTCAATCCACTTAGGCTCATAACCAGAAGCGATGCCTTCCCAGCAGCTATCACCATCAATTTTTTGATTCGAAACAAGATCCTCGTCACAATATGCATCCTGGTTCTTCGCTATGAAATCAAAATAAGTTAATTCCGTATTGAACTGTTTCCTTTCAAGATAATCCTGGAAATCATCAATACTATCATCCTTGAGCGTGACCTCCGAACAGATAAAACAAACTCTTGCTGAGTTCTTATGTGCAAACACATTAAGTGCGTTCTTCTCTAACTGTTGGAATACAGATATTTCCCCCTCAAAGAAGATCATCCAGCACTTTGCAAGCTCTTCCGCCATGACACTCTCTGCAAGGCACTCATTATCCTTTTTGCTGTATCCTTCTGGACACTCTTTGTCATACTTGTTTGTTATAGATTTTCTTTCTCTAAATGCTTCATCTTCCTCCACAGTCACAAACTTGCGAGAGCATTTCAGAGCCAGATTTGGAGCTGGCTGTATACACGATATCGTCGTTAAATCCTTCAAGTTCTTTGTCAACATGAGTGATGTCTGGCATTCTTTCTCAGAAAACTCGTCTTCAGCCAGAGTAAACAAAGATTTGTATGTCAAAGCGAGAAATATCACTGCAACACCCATCAAAACTATTGCAACAAGAGCAGCTTCAAGGCCGACAGTGCCCTTTTTCATCCTCCGAATCCCCCCCTAAGCATCTTGATAATAATCACTGAAAGAATCACAGTCACAACCAAGAATATGATAATAAAAACCAGCCTAGAGCCCATAATTCCTTCACCACGACGGTTCATCACAATATCTCCGGAATCCGATTACTTATACTTATCGACACATCGACAGCCTGATGTATCCTTTTCCCGACCCTCCAGAAAGAACTACCTCGCCAACAGGAGCAGAAGAGATATCAACAGAACGATCTGCTGACACACAATCCAAATCACCATTCACGTCAGTGGACACCACCATAACTTCGGTGCCCTCTAAACTTAGATTGAACTTAATCCCTTGCTTCACCAAGGTTACCTTTACCAAGTTCTCAAAAAGCTCTTGCAACATATCACAAGGTCTGCCAGTAATACAGAAAGATCTGTCGTTCTCTATACATGCCCTGGCCAAGCGCTCCATGGGAGCCCCGCCACAATTAGGGACTGTGGTCTCTTTCAGTGCGACAAGGAAGCTGCTCGTTTGCTGGACATCTCTTGCTCTATCCACTAGGTCTCCAGCAGGATTCTTGACGATAACAGAGAACTTTACGTATACTAACAATCCTAGAAGCAATGCGACGACGATGAACACAAGTCCTATCATCTCAGTCTGACCACGCCTCATCGTGACTCCCTCGCAATATGCATTATTGCGAATGCACGACCATCTGTGGTTGCCTCGTGAATGGTGAAGTATGTTCTTGTTACGGTATAGTCCACGCCTGGTGCCAGACCATTGTATATTTGGATGGGGTTAAATGGAGAACTCCCATCTTCTATTTTAATAATCTCAACACTGACATTCGTATTGCCAAATATTGGTTGGTATCTAATTTTCAACATATCTTGTGTAGGATCATTCATTAAAATTTCCATGAACCATGCCTTATAGAGATCAATGCATGCAGTTCCTTGTGTTTCCGAAAGTGCGCAGGATAATTCAGGCAGGGTGGAAGCACGTTGCAATATTGCAAGAGCATCTTTGCTGTCCATCGTGCTGGCCATAATCGTTGCTTCGCTCTTGGAGAGCCGCACGAAATAGGTTAGCGCCACGACCGCTATCAGAACTATCATGATGACTACGATGATAGGTTCCATCGCCTGAAGTTGTCCTTTCCTCATGCTATCACCGGACATCCTGAGTCAAGGAGTCCTCTTTGGACATGAGATAATTTTCCGGAATGTGTCGCGAACAGCTCGAGGTATTTCTCGTTGTCTGGCACTTCGTCTCCATCTCCAGTATTCATTCTGTAAAGCGCTTCCGCGGCAATTCTCAGATTAGCAGCACAGTAAGGATCACGGAATTGATCATCCTCTAATAGAGTGTCAGATATGATTCTAGCTCTGAACTCATGAAGAGTTGTTATTATCCTCAACCTTTCAGTGAATGCCTCGTTTGCACACCTGAAATTATCATAATCAGCAGCCACCATCGCGCCCGTCGCCAGGTGGTATGTTGCATAATTGAGCCTGTTGTTCTTCCTGGCAGGGACAAAGCGGTCACCTTCACGCACATAGAATCTCGCCGTTCCTCCTCCATCTGAAGTTGTATCCTTAAAGTTGAGCATGACACCATAATACCTGTCGGGCTTAGATGGGAGTTTAAGGCCTTGTGTCATCAAATCAAGGTTAGCAGGGTTGGTAGATACTAAGACAGCAGTTTTTGCACTCTCGGGCACCTGCAAATTTTCTATATCTCTTACCTCACCACTTGAGATGAGCTTGATGTTGAGACCATCAGGAAGGATGTCTATTAGCTTTCTCCACTCCTGCTGCTGAATATCCTGGACAACGATGTAGTACGTGTCCTGATCGAAAGCATACACGACACCACCAATAATTATCGGGCTCTCAGTATTCCGGGCTATCTCAGCCCTTCTGGTCACTATAGTCATCTCTCCGCCTAGAGCTGGGGGTATGAACACAGGCGCCCTATCCATGGGCGCGGCCTGCCCTCCACCTATGATCGTGACTGAATCGGCTGGACAGCTCGCCAAGGATTCTTCGATTGTGACTACCTCTACGGTGTCACCCTTCCAAGCTCCCGATTGTAGTTTCTCAGATACGGAGTAGATGTTTATCCCTTTGATCTGTTCGTCTCCTATCTGTGCGCACGTCCTGAAGAGCATGGCAAAGAATACAAGAAATGCGCCTCCTGCGACTATGACGAAGATCCATTGGAACGATTGGCCGAGTTGCCCACGCCTCATTGTGTCACCCTTATGTATCGTCCGAAACCTTCAGTTCTCATGGTGAAGCCTCTGACATCGTTGATGCATAACGTGCGTCTAGGCGGATCCATCCTAGGTATCTCAAGACTAGACAACACTATTCTGCCGTCATAATTAGACTCCATCACTCCTTCCTCACCTATGAGGAATATGTTCTCCTTGACGCCTTCCTGGATAGCTATCTGGATCTCGACATAATCTATGTCTACCAATGCCTTATCATCTATATCGCGGGTGTCCACGAAGCAGACCTGGAACGCGTTGCATGGTGTTCCAAGCTCTAGTGTTCCCCTGCTACCGTATGCTCCCTTGGCAGTCAATTCGTGATCCAAAGTGCTAAAGAATTCTCCTATACTTGCCTCACACGCTGTATCTGAAAACACACCAAGCAATCTCACTGCCAAGACCACCGTAGCTATGATAACCAAGACAGCCATCAAAAACGCAAACGTATGCTGGAGCTGTCCTTTATTTCCCAATCTTGCCGAGTTCGTCGAACGCTTCATCGTCCTCTTTTTTCTTAGCCTTCTTGGCCTTGACCTCCTTACTGAGCTTGTCCAGCTTCACGAACTCGTCCTCGCTCTCTTTTTCTTTTTTGTCGGTGGGCTTCGCCTTTGCAGGAGCCTTTTCGGGTTGCTTCTTCCCGCCTTTTTCGAACGCACTGAAGACATCTTTCCTATCTGCTTGTTTCTGTTTTCTCTCAATGTCTCGCTTCTGCTTCATGGCAGCCATTGCCTTTCTTCTTTCCTCTGCCGCCTGTTGCATGAGCTTCTGTCGCTCTGGATCGAACTGTTGAGTCGGACCTTGCATCTGCTGCTGTTGGGTCTGTTGTTGCTTCTGAGTCTTTTTCTGCTCATCCTCATAGTATAGGAAGTATCCTGAACCGCCCATAATGAGAAGTCCGACGAAGATAAGCACGAGTGCTAACCAATCTACCCCCTCCTCGGGAGGCGGCGGACGTTCACCCGTATCGGGGTTCTGATCTCCGCCAGGCTCTCTTGAGACACACTTACCATTTATGCACATCTCATCAAAGTTCGGGCAGTCAGAGGAGAACGTGCACTCTTGCAGCACTGATGGGTTATCCTCGATGACAGTGACGCATATATTATCTATGCAGTTCTCGTCTGTAATTCTGCATTCTGAGGGAATGTCACAGTCATCCGCGGAACCTATGTTGATCTTGCACTCACCATCCACACATATCTCGCCTGAGAGGCATTCCGAACTAGAGAAACACAAGTCATTCGAGCTTGTTAATCCTAAGTTAACGCACACTTGCGCGCTTATATCGCAGAACTCTGGAGGATCACAGTCAGCACCTGATGAGCAGGGTTTCAAACTACCTGTGATATCATCTGGGAATTCGCATGTTCCATCTTTACATTCTTCCAAGTCATTCGGACAGTCAGAGTCTGATGAGCAGAAGTTGTTACTAGGCTCTACGCACTCACTGTCTACACAAGCATAGTCTAATGCTGGACAGTCTGCACTAGAGTCACATCCCTGATTGACCGCCTGCGGTGGGATACACGTGCCATCGATGCACGAATCAGGATAGTCACAGTCAAAGGTTGAGATGCACGATCCTCCAGGATCTGCAGGCACGTCGGGCCAGACACATATTCCTGAATCGCAAAATTCTCCTGAAGCACACTCGAAATCAGAGTAGCAAGAATCCAGGCTGGAGCTCTGACAGGTGCCATCAATGCACGCCATAGCCAAGTCTGGACAGTCGAAACTATCCTGGCATCCTTCTACCGGATACTCGCACGAGTCGAACCCACATATCTCTGGGGCAGTGCAATCATTATCTGTGAAACACGGATCATCTGAAGGTTCCCAGCACGCACCATCAACACAGAGGTATCCTGATGGGCAGTGGCTCGGCAGAGTACAACCTTCTTCAGGATACTCGCAAGTATCGAAGTTGCATATCTCTGGAGCGACACAGTCTGAGTCAGTAAAACAAGGATCATCCGATGGTGGCAAGCATATGCCTCCTTCACAGAGTTCACCTGAAGCACAGTCATCTGAAGATGTACACCCCATATACTCGCAGAATCCTGACTCGCAGCTGAATCCTGATGGGCAGTCAGAGTCTGATGAGCAGCCTTCTGCTTCTTGGCACACAAAATTGGTGCAGGTAAAGCCTACAGAACATTCAGCATCAGAGTTACAGCCTCCTTCCTCATACTTACATGATCCATTGTCACAGACTTCTCCGGTAGGGCAATCCGAATCCGTGAAACAATCCTCGTATGATGGTGCCTCACAGACACTGTTAGTGCACTTCCATCCCGGTGAGCATTGTTCGTCGAACGAGCATCCTCCTGAGTCTATCTCACAGAATCCTGAGATGCAATCGTATCCCTCTGGGCAATCGCTATTGGATGAACATGAAACTGTCTCCTGACATATGAAGTTTAGACAGACATAACCTGCCAGACATTCCGCCGATGATGTACAGCCTCCCGCCTCATACTTGCAAACATTATCCTCGCAATACTCTCCACTAGGGCAATCACTATCAGAATAACACTCCTCATAAGAAGGCTCCTCACAAACACTATTCGCACACTGCCAACCAGGAGGACACTCACT
>JAAOYH010000021.1 GCA_018221245.1 Candidatus Woesearchaeota archaeon | reverse complement strand
TTGTGAAGAATCTTATCTGTATTGACCTTGACCATCGCTCACCTCTAGACGTTCTCTCGTGGAGGGATATATAAAACCTACGGCTCCTTGTAGCCCATAGGAGGCATGAAGTTCGTAGGTGCGGGAATATCGGACTGCATCTCGAAAAGGTGCTTCAGAAGTCTCTGTAGCTCCATGGCGAAGTCGTACAGCTCTTGCTTGTGTTTGTTCAACTCGTCCTTGTAGATTTTATGGAAGAATAACCGTTTCATTTTCCAGCCAAGAGATCTCTTGAATAGGTCGTGCCTGTCGAATTGAAGGATGAACTCGAACCTTACTATGCAGTCGATGAACTCTGCATTCACCTTTTTTCCTTTGTGGGCTACTTCGCGGGGTGACACTAGGAGAGTCTGCCAGTTGATTTGCACGAAGTATCCTATGTATTTGTTGATGTCCTTTCTGAATCGCCACCAGATGTGTTGTTCCTTATGGCCTGCAGGCATCCAGCGCTCCCAGTAGAGATCTTCTATATTTTCACTTCCTGTAATGGGGTGTGAATAACCCTTTTCTTTCATGAATGTCCAGATCGCCTCGTAGACTGGTTTGAACTTGATGATGCCTTCCTTTTCTACTTCATACCCTACAACGACTATATCTCTCTCGTCACCCATTCTTCTCATGCCGTTGCTAGGCTCAGTTAACATCGAAGAAACTACCGTCTGGAGGTATTTAAATGTATGTTGGAGATTGTTATGACTGCAAGAATGCTACCTATAGTATCGTATATGATATCGAGCATGCTGTCGCTGAAGCCTGTGTTGTACAGGTAGAACGGTTCAGGCAATAGTGATAATGTCCACTCAAAGATCTCCCAGCCTGCGCCTATAGCGAGACTTGCGAGAAGTACAGTGAGCCAGTAGAGTGTTACTGGCTTGACATGGTTCTTGTATATGATTAGGAACAGCCATCCTAGACCGAATCCTCCCGCCAGATGGAACCATTTGTCTGCAGAGAACAGGCTGACGGTGTTGAAGTCTATGCCAAAGTATCCTGAAAAAACTCCTGCTGTGAAGACAGCCATTAGGTAAGCGTCCAGGGCATAAAATCTCTTCTTTCCTAGAAGGGGAATTGGTAATGTGGCTAGGAAGACACCTCCGTTCAGCAGGACAGAAGGCCAATCGCCTAGCAGGATACTTTTTAGAATGATGAGGCCGTACAGAATGCGGAAGACTCGCATCAGGTGGAAGCTAGTTGATGAACTCATTGTTCTTAATCTTCTCTGGCAGGTACGTATCTGAAATGAACGTGATTCCGCGAGCGCTCAATGCTTGGATTTCTACCTTGGCCTTGGCATTGAGCATCATCTTGAATTGTCTCTGCCAGGCTTTGTTGTGCTTGAACCACTCGTATTCTCTCATCTGCTTCACGCGAGCTATGTCCTTGTCATTGAGCGCGATGTAATGTCTCTGCAGCTGGTATTTCTCGACGTCATCGCATGTCACACCTATGTATTTGATGTTAGAGATCGCGAGTCCTTCAGACATGTGCGCTAATGATATGGAGCCGAATTTCAGGACTGAGTAGATGTAGATTCCCCACGGGTCGTTGTCTGTCAGGACATAGATGGGGAGTTTGTGTTCGGATGATAGCCTCTGCAGCAATCGCCTGATGCCTCTGGTGCTCTGTCCCTGAGAGCTCATGATGATGCAGTTCTGCTTCTTCCAGAACTTATCCTCATGGAGGCGTTCCCACACGGCTGCCTTCTCCATGTAGATTATGTATTTCGCATTTACCTTGTTGAATTGGATATTCTCCACGTTGCTCGGGATGGACCAGCCCCCTGAGCCCATTTTACCCCAGTTTATTGTGTCGCCGGAGTCCTCTATGATTACATTGCCTGCTACAGAGCCCATTTTGTTCGCATTGACGTGCAGGTTCTCGCGGGAGAAGCCAGACATCAGCTCCAGATCTTCTATTGCCTTATCGGACTCTGTCTGTTGATCCACGACATTCGTTTTCGTGCCAGGTATGGTTCTTTTGGCCATGTAGAAGACATCTCTCAAGCTTGAGTGCTTGCCGATATCTAGGAGGCCTTTTAGGATGGATGCTACTTCGATTGTTTGTAAGAACTTTCTTGTGTGGGATACGTTGAAGAATTCCCTCTCTGACATGCGTGCGCCTATCCTAAGTTTTTGGGATTTCTCGTCGAACTCGACGTTGCTGAGGCTTCTTACAGGTATGTGTATCTTGGGAGGTGTGCCTTTCTTGATTCCATCAGTTAGATTCTTCCCGATTCCAACCAGTGTATCTTTAGGGGTTTTTGTCATGGTTTCACGCCTATAATTAGTCCACGGCTCCATTGCTTGTTCTTAATCAGATGTGTCTTTAGTCCTGAGGTCTCTGACATCTTCACGAGCTCAAGAATAGGAGTCATAAGAAGTATGTGGTCATCAACAAACAGAAGAGGTTTCTTCATGCCCTTTTCAGAGACCATCCAGTGCTGGTTCATAATAAACAGATTTCCTTTTATGTCTGAGATGTTCTGACACGCTATTTTGATTTCTTTATCCTCATAAGTTGACATATGAATATATCCTTTCTTTGCGATATCTTTAGTTAGCCAGGGTTCAATAATCAGGACGCCGCCAGGTTTTAGGTGTTTTACGAACCTCTTGAAAGTATTCTTCAGTGCTTTTTGTGATCTAACGTATCCGATGGAACTGAAAAGACAGGTGATTACATCGAATTTATTATTGATATTAAGGTTGGTCATGTCTTGTCTGATAAATTTAATTTTGGAGTTTTTTTTCTTAGCTATGTCGAGGATTCCTGGGTTAATATCTGTGCCTGTGCATTTGTACCATTTTTTCATATGTGTGATGTGCGCTCCTGTTCCACATGCAACTTCAAGGAGTTCTTTTCCTTTGGATTTCTTGTATTTACGGATTATCTGATGAATTCCTTCTGTCTCCTTTCTATAGTTTTTCCATGTGTAAACCAGATCATAGTATTTTGCATATCTACGGTACATGGCCTCTTTTGTCATTCTTCATCAGGGTCCAAGTGGGCCTCCTCCTCTTCTTTTCCTATGTTCGCGAAAGATTCATCATACTCAACGTTCGTGTCATGCAGTTCTGATAATCTAGCGACGAGCTCTTCCTTGTGGGTCATCTCTGCAAGCTTGTGTTTCAGCACTGCCTCGGGCTCTCCAGTCAGTTTCGCCAATGAATGTGCAACTTCGGGAATGTACCTCTCGAAGAGGTTAGCGCGTTCAAGCCGTTTCTTCGCGTGTTTCTTCTTCTTGACATAACCTGCTAGTTTGCGACCTGCGTCTTGGAGTGCTAGTTTGATCTCTTTGATTATCTCGTCATTCTGGGCTATGGCCTCTTTGGATTCGGATGTGAATGGCACCCATACTGATGAAATATGGACTGCAATTGTTAACGGTCCGTTAGGCATGTTGCTGCCGGACTGCTGGATCCCGTATGATTTCCAGTTGGTACCTGTTACTGCTCTTGTTATTCCACAGCCTCCAGCTTGATAGAGAAGGGGAACTCTGTTTGCGAATCGCATCAGTCTTGCGGGACTGTCACCTGTCTGGTTTCCTCCGTATGCGAGCGCTACCTCTACTTGGAGGGGGTTTCCGTTCACGACGATGGCAGGCCTGCTTATTGAGGCGTAGAACTCTGCCTGAATCTCTTTCTTGAGACCGCGCTCTAGCAGTTCTGAACTTATTGGGCTAAGACAGTCTGTACTCGGGGCCATTATCTTTGTGGTATGTATACCTTTGATGAGTGCTTCTGCTCCGTCACGGTGAATGCTGTGGGGTCGCATCTTGGCGCTCATCCTGGCGTTCGCTGTTATTTCGTTGGCTACCGCTTTCGAGACCCGTGAGAAATTATTCTGCAGAAATGCAAGCAATGTTTTCTCTTTAGTATCCTGAAGCATTTTGATGAGATCCCCTATCTCGACCCCGTAGGGGTGGGGAAGTATCTCTTTTGCTTTCTTTGGGAGTTTCTCTGATGCTCGAGCGAATACGTACTGCACTGCCTTGGGGTTGACATAGATGATTGTAGCGTGCGGGTTCGTCACTGCCGTCTGTTTGAGATATTCATCGGGAGATTGCGAGCCTTTCTGGTAGCTCGCCTCAAGATCGAGCTCTATCCTGGTGCCGTGCTCTTTATCCCACTCGCGCTCCTCGTCGAGAAGTATCTTAGCATCGTTCTTTTTCGTATCTATGGTGAGCTCTATGTAGTGGGCTGGATTTTTAGGATTCGTCTTGCTGATGATTTTGGCAGGTCTTCCTGTAGTGTGGTGGGCATACATCACGGCTGCAGATATTCCGATGCCTTGTTGTCCTCTCTGTTGTTTTCTAGAATGGAACTTGCTACCGTAGAGGAGCTTAGCGAAGATCTTACCCATATTACGTTTGACTATTCCTGGTCCGTTGTCCTCTACAATAACGCGGAATCTGTTCTCGGACATCTCGATAATCTCTACTGTGATTTCTGGGAGAATTCCAGCTTCCTCACACGCGTCCAGAGCGTTATCTACTGCCTCTTTTATCGTCGTCAAAAGTGACTTCCGTTTGTTGTCGAAGCCGAGAAGGTGCTTATTGCGGGCAAAGAACTCTGCTATGCCTACCTCTTTGTGCCCTTTGGCGAGCTGCTCTGCAGAGACCCTTTCAGAATCTTTCGTTGTCACAGAGAGGCTTGAGCCCGAGGACATTTTATAATCTTTTGGTTCAGAATTATATGGTATATTCGACAGATGAGCCGGGTACTTCGTAGTCTGGTACAGAATAATCATCTTTTTTTGTCGTCGGAGGAGCCTCTATTTGGATCTGTAAAAATGGCCGCTCTTCTTTTCTCTGTTGCTGTTCCTGCCAATAGGGTATGAATCCTGGCAGAAAATCTGGCAAGTCGTCACTGTCTTTCTTGTGGTACATGTCATATAGCTCCCGATAGCTGTTTATAAAGAAAATGGCCATAAATGACAAATTTAAGGTCCAAATGACAAAAAGCTAGAACCATCCTCTTTTCCTGAAGAACGTGAGCATCCCAACACATAGGAGTACCATGCCGAATATCATCCACCAGAATCCCTC
>JAAOYH010000020.1 GCA_018221245.1 Candidatus Woesearchaeota archaeon | reverse complement strand
GAAATAAATACATAAGGAAGCGGCTGGCAGAACGAGAGGCCACATCGCGTGTCGAGATCAATACAAGCGGAAGAAGAGGTGACAGGAGAGCCAAAACACATAACGCAGACTGCGTACGAAGATGCCTTTCCTGAAGAAAAATGTGCCAGGCGGTACTCCGCCTGGTCTTTTTTCCTCTTTTGTTTTATGCACATGGAAACTACAATACTCATACCGGATGAAGTCCCAGAAGAACGTTGGCGTTCTGTGTTCTTTGAATCAGGATATTGGCCTAGAGAGAATATAGGTACAGATATAGACGGATATCAGATGTGGCATATCACTGGACCTGATGAGAACTACAACGCTCTAATGTCAAGCGTACAAGGAATGACTCGCTAATACACAATCTGTAGCAGGCGGTACGCATACCTGTCTGCGACACGGATACTATCTTCTGAAGAAGTGTAAAACAGTCTAATGCATGGCCCATCACGCAGAATCATGCTGGTATTTCCTGGAACGAACTGGATAACTGTTGTTCTGTTGTCAGCATCCTCGCAAGACATCACCGGCATCTCTATTAGATCTTCAGGGAGCCTTGTTAACGCGCTGGATGTGGGGATATTAAGGAAGTTGTATCTTTCTCCTGTAATGCGAGCTATCTCCACGCCCGCGATTACCACTTCAGAACTGGCGTCGGGATCGACAGCAATCACAATACGCAAAGGACGGTCTATAAGAATAGGTGCTGTTGCGTCGGCCTGCATAGGGACATCTGCTACATCTCTCGGATGGTTATAGAAAGGAATGTTATACGGCTGTCTTTGGACAACTATCTGTGTGACCCAAAATCCTTCAGCAGACTGCCTAAAATAGAACCCGTTATAGGTGTCCTGGGCAATCTGCCTGTTGCCTCTCCAAGAACCGTAGGTGTACATGCCTCCAATGAGGATGGCCACCAGAGCAATAGCGACGAAGAACTTCCAGGCATTTCCTGGGCCTGAAGACTCGATAGGCTCCTCGCCTAGAGATTCACCTGCTAAGGGTGCCGAAATAGGCTGACGGGTCACTCTACCACCACGCCCTGTGCTAATAGACCATGATACTCAAAGATGATTCTATCCTTGAGCTGCATCATTTCCCTGCCTGAGCCCTTGAGAGAGATACAATATCCGTCTGTCGTAACGCTTGTACTTTCGTTAGAAAGATTGAAGATTATGAGTGGCATCGCAGAGTTAGCCCTGGAGCAATTCATCACGGGAAGCGAGTACCTGTCATCATCAACAAGCATTGCGTTGAATGCCTTGCCAGGCATCGCCAGCTGCAGTTGCAAGCGAGCATAATCCACAAAGCTGGCGTCTTCCAGCTCCATCTGGGGGTCTGCTACAAGGCCGACCTGCGGAGCCATCTGCATGAGAGTTATGGCAGCAGGATCCACGTCAAGATGACCTACCTGGGTAGGAAGATTCTGGAATTCTACGTCCTGGCCATTCAATTCCGCAACCAGTACTGACCCGCCATTCGAGAGCTGTTTGAGATCGAACTCAACGTCACCGTACTTCAGCTGCTCTCCAGAACCAAAGGATGGATTATAGAACATGACTGAACTTACCGAGAGAAGCATGAGCGCGACCATGAATAAGCCGATGACCAGAACGCGGCGCTGCCGCTTCTTCTCATGATCCACAGGTTTTACCTGCTTGGCTACACGACGTCTGGGTTTTGCCATAGGATGGCGGTAGCCAGGCAGTTCTTAAAGTTTTCCTACCATCGAGGGTAGAACGGTCTCCAAGGAGGATATATCGGGTCGACCCTGACCATGATGGGTGGAGGATACCTTATCACGTAGCCAGGAGGATGCCTGATTTCAAAGCTTGCATGAGCTCTGCTATAAGAACGGCCTCTTGGAATCTCGAACGTAGGCTCGGACTGGGGAGCCGTACAATAAGGACTCTTCCTGTCGAACATAGTATAGATGCTCTCACAGACCTTGTCAATATTATTCCACCTGTGGAACTTAGGAATTAGCATGAAATCGTTCAGCTCCTCCCAGCTGTAATCAACTATAGGCCTGTTCTTCCTCTCTATAGGGTCATAGATATTTTTGAGTGGGATGATGAACTCGTCTTTCGTGGGATATGTCAGCGCATCCACCATTGGGAGGCTTAACATGAGCACAATTACCAGAGCAACAATCCATCTCATAAGATAGGGAATAACCACCCCATATTTATGCGTTTACGCAAGAAGGCTTACGTTCTTTACAGTATCTGTCCTGGCCTGCCTCTCCAAACTATCGAGTACTGCAGATATGGTTCGACGAATATCACTTCCCTGACCCGCCGCCCTGTATAATGTGCCTTGGATAAACAGATGGGCAAAACATCCGAGCAACCTGCCTTCTTTTTTTATGTGGATGTCCAGTCTTACAGGCCCTAGGCTCCACCATTTCCTGCTTGCCCACTTGACCGCTTGGCTGCTGACCTGTCTCTTGATTAGGTTAGGGAGAGGGGCATCTACAGTGACGTGAACTTCAGGCAGTTCCTTCTCCAAAAGACGGTCTATCTGTTCCATACAACCCCTAGTATGATGTTATCTTATGTACTATTAATATTGTAGGTATCATTAGTGTTATTCTCAATACATTTTTATATCAAAACACCCTATTCTACCTCATGATGAAACGGCGTCCTAACTGCCCGCGTTTGTATCCTCTAAAGGTGCTCTCAAGGAAGTGGAGCTACCTAGTACTCCGTTCTATTGGGAAAGGAAAACATTTCGCGGAAATAAAAAAGGATCTCAAGTACATCACGAGCAGAATACTCTCTAGAGAACTCACAATCCTACAGAAAGAGGGAATGGTGGATGAGCAGGATCGTACGTATATGCTCACTCACGAAGGTAAAACACTCTTAAAGGCAGTAGAGCCCATGATGGCATGGAGTGTCAAGCAATGCGGGATGAAATCATGCCATCCCCTGCAGAAATGCTCTCGATGTTCTGGTTACAAGGATGCCATCGATTGTATGGGACGGACAAAGATTTAAAAGACCACTTCGTATCTTCTCGCTATGCGCTCTGATAAAGAGACTAAGAAGTGGTTCAAGAAGCAGGCATCTGCTCATCCTGACAAGTTCTATGCCACACAGATTCTTGCTAGAGAAGGATTCAGAAGGAAGCAGTGTGATTGCGGAATCTTTTTCTGGACGGTGAAAGAGAAACAAGCGCATTGTGGCGATCCTGCGTGCAGTGGAGGCTTCACTTTCTTCGATAGCAATCCTGCCAGTAAAAAGATGACTTACGTGGAAGTCTGGCGTGAGTTCTCCAAGATGTTCGAAGCGAAAGGCTACAAGATAATGTCTCGCTACCCTGTTGTCGCTAGATGG
>JAAOYH010000019.1 GCA_018221245.1 Candidatus Woesearchaeota archaeon | reverse complement strand
TAGGAAGATATTTCGCTCGCGATTGGGTCAAGGAAAAGATAGGGAAGAACGAGAAGTTCAAAGCCATAGACGATGCTGTCGGCAGGGAAGGATGGAAGATAGTCGGTCTCACTAGACTCTCTCCGATATTTCCCTTCAATCTTCTTAATTATTCATATGGACTCACGAAAGTGAAGTTAAAAGATTATTTTTTCGCATCCTGGATAGGAATGCTGCCTGGTACTATCCTCTACGTCTACATTGGAGGCCTAGCGGGTGAGCTGGCGCAGCTAGGTTCTGGAGGTAGGTCGCCCGCAGAGTGGGGTTTCTTGATATTCGGCTTGCTGGTTACGGTAGTTGTCACGTTTTACGTGACTCATCTGGCCAGACGCGCACTTGATGCGAGAATCCAGTCCTAAAACATATAAACCCCCTGGTCATCACCCAGATTGTGATTGACGCTAAGCTTGAACAGGTAATGCTTGAAAAGAACGTTTTAGAGGGTGTTCTGCAGCTCGTAGGAGATATTACGACCGCAAGAATAATCTTCCAGCTAGCAGAACAAGACCACAGATTCATGGAGCTCCATAAGGCTCTAGGTGTGAGCAGCAAGACACTCTCGGCAAGATTAAAGGAGCTTCAGGGTGAGCAGCTAGTCATCAAGACCCTGTACGCAGAGGTGCCTCCTCGTTCAGTATATGCTCTGACTGAGAAGGGGACTGAGCTGGTATCTATCATGCAAGGTATTCTCGAGTGGGATTCCACCTGGAAATCCAGATAACTTCAACCCAGATTGGAGCCAACACAGGGTATTTATAAACGCATATCTTCCTGGTTCGCATGAGACACAGAGGTGCTCAAATGAAACAGATCATAATGATAATGGTGCTTTCGCTGCTCTTGATTGCGGCATGCACCCAGGCCCCGCAAGAACCTGTGGAGCAGGATTGGGAAGATTACAACATCCAAGACCATGGTTTCTCTCCCGAAAAGGATATTGAGACTGAGGAGTTCGATTCTGAAGCCGAACTAAAGGCTTTCGTCATAAACTATCAGTCAGGAGATGACGGCTACTATGGTGGTGTTGGCATGATTAGAGAAATGGCATTCGATGCTGTTGCAGAAGCAATGCCAATGGCTGGCGTAGCTAAGACTGTGAGTAATAGCCTAGATTTCTCAGAGACCAACGTCCAGGTGCAAGGCATCGATGAGGGAGACATCTTGAAGACTGATGGGAACTACATATACACCATCACGGAGAACACCCTGTTCATAATCAAGGCGTACCCTGGAGATGATGCTGAAGTCGTCTCGCAGATCGAGTTCGAGAGCAGGCCATCCGGACTGTTTGTGCAAGGAGATTACCTGGCAGTGTTCGGGAACGAGTACGACAAGTCCATATGGGGAGACTGGGACTGGCGCCCATCATATGGTATGACCTCTCTTGATATCTATGACATATCTGACAGAGATGATCCTGAGCTGGAGAAGTCACTCAAGTTTGAGGGACAGTACTTCCAGAGCAGGATGATGGACGGAACGATGTACATAGTTGTACGTTCGGGTCTCCAAGTTAGGCCTATGCCAATGCCTATCATAATGGAGGGAGATGTCACTAGGCACGTACCTATTGGAGACATACACTATTATGACATGCCCTATAGGAACCCGCAGTGGATGACAGTTCACGTTCTTGACTTGGAGAGTTCTCCAGATATAGAATCAACAACGGTCGCTGTAGAAGGAGGACAGCAGCTCTACATGAGTGCGAAAAACATGTACATAACGAGCACTGAGTACATCAACGAGTGGGAGCTCCGCCAGGATATCACCATGGAACTCTTGGAAAATGAGCTCACTGATTCAGATAGGTCACTCATAAGGAAGATAGAGCGTACCGATCCGGAGATCCTCACGCGTGGCGAGAAGAAGAGCAAAATCTACCAAGTATACTCTTCTTACATGCAGTACATGGACTCAGAAGAACAAGACGACCTTGAGGACGCTGTAGAGAAGAAGCTTAAGGTGCGCATGAGCGAATACGAGTCTCGTGAGTACACTGTGATACACAAGCTCGAGATAGGCCGTGATAGAGTCACGATAGGCGCGTCAGGGAAGATTCCTGGCACTATAATCAACCAGTTCTCGCTGGACGAGTATGATGATGTCCTGAGAGTTGCAGTGACTCTAAACCCATGGCGTACATGGTGGGCAGAGACTGTAGATTTCGCAGAGGAAGCGATAGGTTCTGAAAAAATGATGATTGCGCCCCCGCAAAGGACTGAGACTGAGAACAGGATATACACTCTAGATGAGGATCTGGATGTGCTAGACTCTTTGGATGAGATTGCAGAGGGAGAGAGGATCTTCGCTGCTAGGTTCATTGGCGAGAAGCTGTACCTGGTGACTTTCAGGCAGACAGATCCGTTCTTCGTGATAGACCTCTCCAACCCGAGGAAAATTGAAGAGCTAGGAGAGCTGAAGATACCTGGATTTAGTCGATACCTTCACCCATACGACGAGGACCATATCATCGGCATAGGTCGTGACGCGACAGACACTGGAAGACAACAAGGCATCAAGGTATCACTCTTTGATGTGTCTGATGTCTCAGATCCTGAAGAAGTGGCTAGCTGGGTTGCTGACGAGAAGTACTCTCAGACATCTGCAGAGTGGGAGCACAAGGCATTCCTATTCAGCAAGGAGAAGAACCTGCTCGTCATCCCCGCGTACAACTACGAGTATAGGAGCAGCGGAGAGTCGTACAATGGCGCGATGGTATTCCACATAGATGAGGATGATATTGATATGCGTGGAATAATCGACCACTCGGATGGCGAGCAGCGTTACGGTGCACAGGTCGAAAGATCTTTGTACATTGAGGACCTGTTGTACACGAAGAGTCCTTACTTGTTAAGGATTAACGAGCTGGATGACTTGGGCTCTGTCGAGAAGGTTGAGCTGAAACCTGGAAAGTCGGGGCCGTACCCGATTTACTGATTTTCTTTTTTTCTTTTTTTCAGAAAGTCCAAATACCATTTTTCTGGACGAGCTTGTCGTCGACATATATCTCTCCGCCAGGGTTCCCATTCACTGGGCGTAGCTCGCAGATCATATCCCAATGTACAGGCGATGAGTTAAGTCCACCACCATCAGAGAAATCTTCCTTGAACGAGTCTCCCATAGCCACATGGATGGTGCCGTCCATCTTCTCATCAAAAAGAGTGTTACCAGACGGTCTGGTGATGCCATAATTGCATCCTATGCCAAGCTCTCCAGGCATATCTGCACCGTCATTGCTGAGGATTTTTACCAAGGAATCATATCCTACATCAGATGTTACAGTGTCAAGATAGATTCTGCCGTCATCATTGAACTCAAGTCTAACGTTCTCAACTATTACACCCTGATAATTTGCTTTGTATGGAAAAGTGATATGTCCTCTGGCAGACCCTTCGACTGGACCATAGAAGAATTCACCATCTGGCATGTTTTTTTTGCCGTTACATATTTTTGCCCCTCTTTCTTCAAGGCTAAGATGGAAATCAGTCTTGCCGGGAACGAGGATATGCACATCCTTAGCACCGTCAAGAACTTTTTTTGCATCTCTCATCCTATTTCCGACATCATTCCAATCTATACCTAGAATGGAGTTGAAAACGAAATCAGAATACGTGTCGAAATCCAGTCCCATGCTTTTCGCTTGCGCCTCGTAAGGATATCCGAACAGATTCCATTTGACCCCTGGCCATTCCTTACCATTGCCCGCCATACGCTCAAGGAATGGTCCTTTGACAATCTCGCTGTACAGTGCGTTATTCTCACCAGGAATGTCTTTTAGATAATCAGGATCTTCATAGGCGTACACAAAGACGCAGGCAGTGGATTGTTCGATAAGACTGCATTTTTCCTTACTCACTTCTTCGAGCTCTTTACGATCTCTCCTAGATATCCATCCTATTTCTTCTTCAATGTCCTTCGGCTCTCTCAAGGAAATAGCACCTCTGTCTGCAGCTCCTTTAACCAGAAGATCACCAACGTCTGAAAATGCAGTTTCATATCTAACAAGCAATGTATCTTCTGGATTGATTTCCAAAGAATAGTCCAATATGAGATCTACAAGGTCATGTGTTCTGGGGTCCATGAGGTTGGGATTCTTGTCGTCAATAAAAGCCTTCGCAAACCTTTATAAACCACTGGCCGCTCCAGCCAAGTATTACCGACGTGGTCCTGTTTCAGAAGGGATCACGACCCGCGAGGGTTCGCCAGGTAAGAAAAGGGCGAGAACTTAGTTCTCACCTGGAGCGAAAACCATGACAGAAGAAGACTTTCAGCAGAACGAGAACCTCATGCTGCCTACTGAAGAGTATCTCAAGGCAGGCATCCACATTGGAACCAAGTTCAAGACCAAACATATGGCCAATTTCATCTATAAGACACGCCCAGACGGTCTTTCAGTACTCAACATCGAATCCATAGATGAGCGTCTACAGCTAGCAGCACAGCTTCTCAGCCATTATGCGCCTAACGACATCGTTATAGTGGCCAGGAGAGAGAATGGCTGGAAGGCAGTAAAGAAGTTCGCAGAACTTACTGGTTCTAAGGTATTCGCGGGCAGGTATCCTCCTGGCGTGATGACTAACTCGCAGCTTCGTAATTTCGCTGAAGCAAAGATCATGATAGTCACGGACGTCTGGCCGGACAGGAACGCTGTACAGGACGCGCTCAAGATAGGTCTCCCTGTTATGGCGCTTTGCGATACGAATAACCAGGTGAACAACATCGATTTCGTAATACCTTGCAACAACAAGGGAAAGAAATCACTCGGTCTTGCTTTCTTCTTGCTAACTAAGCTCTACATGGAAGCGCGCAAGATGAAGTTCGACTCTACGATAGAGGACTTTACGTCGGAGTAAAATTATTTTTTCTTTCTTCTCTTTTTCAGTATCTTAGGCTTCTTGAGAAGTGTCTTCTTTGGTTTAGGTTTCTCCTTCTTCATCCAAGCCTCAAATAATTCGTAACTCACCGGCTTAACTTGGCTCTTGGCTGGAGCAATAGTTGTCTTGGCTACCAATTTGTAGTCCATATTGGCCTCTCTGAAGAATTTCCTGATTTTTCTCATCTTCCCTAGAGTGCTACTGAACCCAAGATAGAGTTTTCCTGTGGGGTGCAGATGCTTATACGCTCCCTTGATGAATCTGCATGTGCTTTTGTAGTTAGGATCTAGCAGGCTCTTCTTCAGGCGAGCCAGTCCAGTCCTCTCAACGAAACCAAATGGTGCATTCCAGAATATCTTGTCGAACTTAGCTGTTTTCGGAAGAGGATTATATACGTCTCCCTGATACACCTTAATCGTCACTCCATGTCGTTTCGCGTTCTCTGTTGTGTTGGCTACGCTGTCTGGGCTGATATCAACAGCCACAACTTTTCCAGCGCCGTTGAGAGCGGCAATCACAGATATTGCGCCAGGTCCGGGGCCTATCTCAAGAAAATTATCTCCTTTCTCGATTGGAAGCTCGCGAGCGAAGAATTCAGTGTCTTTGAAGTACTTCGGGCTGAACATGTTAGGGAGGATGACGAAATCTCTATCCAGTATCTTGATGACATACTCGTTCTTCTCCTGCCTGTGCAATAATTTGTCGTCCTTTGGCTTTTTCATAGGTCCTCTGGTGTCTCAGGCTTAGTGAAGATTGCCTCTTGCTTCTGAAGCTCTATCTCCTCAATGCCTAGCTCTGTGATTCTGAATGCAACCTGCTTGTCTTCAGGCAGTGATCTGTGCTTTCGTAATATTACTAGTCTGTTTCCGCCTGCAAGTCTTTTGATCTCTATCAGGCACTTTGAGGCGTATCTTAGAATATCGCCGCCGACAATCTTAGTCTGACCTTCGTTATCAAGATCTGCGTAAACCTGGTTGGTGACTATAACAGGTATCTTGTGCTTTCTTGCTATCTCTGTGAGGTAGCTGAGCTGCACTCCAAACGCTCTGTTCACAGAATAGACGTCCCGGTTCTTACCTAACTCTAGCCTGTAGAGCATTGCAGCAGAATCAAGCACTATCAGGCCTATCTTTCTGCCATTCACTATCTGTCTGAGTTTCTCAAAAGATCGTGCTTGCTCGTCGAAGTCAACAGGGCGCAGAAACATAATCTGGTCAAGCGCTTCCTTGTAAGCAGCAGGGCATATCTGTTGGAATCTTGCAGCCGAGAAGTTTCCTTCTGTGTCTATATACACAACCTTCTTCTTGCTTGCTATGACTGAATTCGCGATGCAGAGAAGCGTCAAAAGTGTCTTGCCGCATCCTGGTGGGCCATAGATGCAAGTGAGTGCATCATTCTCATACCCCCCGTCGAGGAGCCAGTCCATGACGGTGCTGCCAGAGGGAATTTTCCGCTCCATAAAGAGTGAGAACGAATCGCGATTTATAAGGGTATGCCGTCACTGTCCTTTGGCAAGATACCGTCGGGGATCGAGCAGTTTCGAGCGTTTGTCTGGGAAGCGGAGATGCCATCCCGCTACACGAGTATCCAGGTAGAGCTGGTATCCCTGCTCTTTGGCATCTAGGAAGAACAATGTGTCGTCAGTCTTCTTCTTGTTCGAGTCGAATCGAAACGCCACATGCTCCATGACTGAACGATGAGCGAAGACCAGTCCTAGTCCTGCCATAACAACCTTGAGAAGCTTGGGCTCGAGCATCTCTTTAACTACTATCTGACGGGCGAAAACACCTTTTCTATATCCATATACGACGGGCAGAACATGTCCTTTGCCTTTTGAGTCTTTGAAAGTGCTCAAATACCAGCCAGTCAGGAGTTTCTTGTTATCTTTGAGGAAGACTTCTATCCTGTTCTTTGGGCCTAGGACATCAGAGTCCATTATGTGAAGCCATTCAGCTTTGGATGCTAGAAAGTGGTCACGCATCATGTTCCTACTAGAAGCAACGACCTCGAAAGCCCACTCAGATCTTGTTTCATCGACAAGAATGGTCACGTTCTCTAATTTCTCGGTTGTTTTTTCGACAATCTCTTTGTATGCAGAGCCAGAGTTGATGACAAACACAAATTCCAAGTCAGGATGTGTTAGTCTTGAAAGGCTCTCAACAAACTGTTCAAGGCAGTATTTCTGTCCCAAATATGTAACTACGCCAACCATAACTTTCGGAGCCACTATTCTTCCTCCAAATCATCATCTGTGGAGGGTTCCTCTTTTTGCTCCTCGTCTAGAATATGCTGGTAGACAGGATCCTGATCTCTTTCATCATTCTTCTTTGAGATTGAATCTATCTTGCTGTCAAGGTTTTCCAGGAACTTCTGGTGGGCAGATGCTTCCTCGGCAGTCTCTTCTGGCTGCCTGAGAACCTCAGGGATATCTGGTGAGTCATTAACAGGCACCACTTCAAGGCCTAGGATTTCATCAGGGTCCTTGTCCTTTATGGGGATATCAACCACGTTCATACCATCCACATCTGTGGGTGCAGGTATTTCAGGCATTTTCGCTTTCTTGAATATCTTTCTTATGTCTGATTCTCCTTGGACGTCGAAATATTCGAAGAATTTTTCTGTAAGCTTGATTGAATAGCTCCTTCCGGAGGGTTCTTTCTTGACGAAGCCTAGCTTCTCGAGCTCCTTGATGTGCTCGTAGGCGTTGCTTCCTCTCTTCTCGACCACTTCTGCCTGTACTGTATTAGGGTACATGAACGCTATGATTGCGAGAGTCTCCATGCATGCTCTTGATAGTTCGGTGTCTGCTACGACATTCTTAACCAGGTCAATATAGGAATTCCTAATCGTCATCTTCCATCCTGTATTGTCAGAGGTTATCTCGACGGCAGACTCCCTGGATGCATAGTCCTTCTGCAATGCTTTCAGAGCCCGGGTCACTTTTGCTTTATCTAGTTTTGACAGTTCTGCAATCTGTTCAATTGAGATTGTCTTGCCGCTACTAAAGAGCAATGCCTCGACCTGGTGTTTTGGGGATACCATTATGCTATCTTGTACTTGCCTTTATCTTCTGTTATCTTATTCTTTTCGATTAAGTGCGTGAGGAACTCGTCTAGCTGCACGTCCTGGATACCAGTATCCTTGGTAATCTGGTCTTTTGTTTTCTCTCCAGTCTTAATGGATAGTATGATTGAATTCCTAATTAGCTGGTTCATGGCCACGATAATGTGCTCGTTTGCAGAAGAATGCTGTCTCACGACTGATGATACCTCATGGAGTTTTGCCAGGAGATCGTTGTACCAGTTAGTTAAGGTGCGGGCATCCATCTTCAGAGTGTCTGGCTCTATGACCTCTATGCTCGCGGGCGTGAAATTGATGCAGAGCCATGTGAAAGTGTCCAGCTTGTCTATGATTAGGTCTATTTCCGCGAATGCACTGAAGACGCCGTCTTCGTGCTCTTCTGCTTCCTCAGATTCTTGCTGGAGTATCTCTATGCGCTCGTCTTTTTTCAGGTTCTCCAGATATGATTCTAGTGCCTTCTCTACGTGTTCCTTTGGGTTACCTGCAATTTCGAAGGTGACTATCGCGTGGATCCATCCTTCCTTCATCTTCTGCTTTGCGTCCTTCTCGTCCATACTGGTCGTGCCGCGCCCGCGCTTATATACTTTTCTCGTGCTTGAAGAGCCACGCGCTCACCAGGAGGGTGACGCTGCCGAAGATACTGACCCATGGAACGACATTGGCATCCCTGTCGTAGATGATTTCTTTGGTTACTTCTATTGGTTCTGGAATGATAATTGGTTCCTCTGCTTCGGGTTCTTCTATGGCTGCTATAATCTCTGACACGCTCTCGTTAATCACAGTATCATTCTTGGGTATAATCTTGATTATTCTTGTTGCTCGTTGTCTTGCGTCGCACTCTTCTGTCCTGGCAACAAGCTTGACTTCCGTCTCCGGGAGAGATATGCTGTGCGTTTTCATCGTGAAGGTATCTCCATAGGCAAAGACTTCTCGGTCTGCATATGCTTCCCAGCTCGCGTAGCCGTTGCTGATGACGCTGAAGTGGACCACATCTCCAGGATGCCCCTTTGTCTTGCCCATGGTGATGACAAGTGAGTTGTTACATCCTTCTTCTTCAACAGGGATTGTTATGATTTCAGAATCATTGATATCTCCAGGCGTTCCGTTATGTGTTCCTAATATCCAACTCTCGTTGAAAACTATAGAATATCCTGCTGTGTAGTTGGCAATATCATCAATATTATAGGATGTGTTCAACAGCACTTCGTCGCATCTTATGATTATGTCATCCCCTGAGTTTCCCAGTCCGTTCCCAATCGCTTTTCCAGCACCATATATTGTTGCTCCCGGAGTTTCGTTAAGGTAGCTATCAGTCTCAACTATCAGGATGAGTTCACCACCTTCTTGGATAAGTTCCAGCACGTCAGAGCTCTTGGAATCTGAGACTGTACAGTCCTCAAGATTGTCTTCTCCCCTCAACTCTATGAACTCTTTCTTGTCGTCCGCACCATCAGGATTGAACAGGAT
>JAAOYH010000094.1 GCA_018221245.1 Candidatus Woesearchaeota archaeon | reverse complement strand
TCTTCCAAGGTCATTCCTACCTTAGTGAGTAATCTCTCGTACTTCGCGTTTGGCGAAGGAGAGTGTTGTTTGATTATCTGTTGCAAGCGTCCGACAATTGCATGATGTACAATCATCTGTCCGGCTTCGACGTGCATAGTGCTGTCGAGAGGAATTACAATAGTGTGGTCGCACACCTCTACGAATCCGCCGCCGTTCCATCCGGCGATGCCTATGTTGACTCCGCCGTGTTTCTTGCTGTATTCAAGGCCACGCATCAGATTCTGGCTCCATGAGCCTGAGTTGCCTGACATGCTGCCTCCGTGTACTGAGAGCGCGATGCATACGTCTCCAGGCTCGAAGTAGTTCTCGAGTTGTCCCTCGTAGACTGAGCCCCATCCTTCATCGTTTGTCCAGGCGCTGAGAACTGACATGTTGTCGTTCAGGCAGATTGCTTTTATGCGAGGTTTTCCTGGAGACATAGTGGTCTTCATGAGATCTGCAGCGAAATGGCTCGCATTGCCAGCTGAGCCTCCGTTGCCGAAGACGAAGACACGATTTCCGTTCTTCCAGGCAGTGACTATTGCTTCGATAGCAGCGTTGATTGTACTGTTGTCTATCTTCTCAAGGATGATTTTGTATCCTTCCCAGTATGCTTTGAGGTAATCGTCTGTTGTTTCAGTTATGGGCATCCATTCATCGTCGAACCATACTGATCCTTTGAACCCTACATCTGTGAGGTCTTTCCGTTCTGTTACCACCTTATTCATTGAGAATCACCTTAGCTCCTTCAAAGTCGAATTTGAACCTGATTTCGTGCAACCTTTCTTCTCGCATGGCTGTCCTGAGCTTACGAGGATTGTCAGCGTAGAACATTAGGAACCCTCCACCTCCTGCTCCGACGAGCTTCCCCCCGATGGCTCCGTTGTTCATGGCTTTGTTGTACCATTTGTCGATTTCAGGGTTGGTCATCTTGCCTGAACGTTTCTTTTTGTGGAGCCAGTGCTCGTGCATTATCTCTCCGAATTTTTTCAGGTCTCCTGTCTCGAGAGCCTCTTTGCTTTGGAGACCAAGTTTCTTGACGAAGTCTAGGTTTTTGAGCATATCAGTATCAGATTTCTTGCTTTTTACGTGCTGTTCCTTCAGGATGCTTGATGCGTCCCGTGAGAATCCTGTGAAGAATAGAAGAAGATGATCTTCTAGCTCTGCCAATGTTTGTTGCCCGATTCTTAGAGGTGAAACTGTGACGTTTCCTTTCTTGTCGACTTCGAAGCAGGTGATACCCCCAAAGGCAGCAATGTACTGGTCTTGCTTTCCAACTGGGCGTTTGAGGATATCGACCTCTATATTCACGGCATCTTCTGCGAGCTGCTGTTGTGTGACTGGCAATTTGTTGGATGCGTATATTGCTTTTAGTAGTCCGACGCCAAATGTGCCTGACGAGCCAAGCCCTGTCTTAGCGGGGAGGTTTGCGATGCTGGTGATTTCTACCTTAGTTGTCAGATTCTGAAGCTTGAGTGCTTCTCTCACTAGATCGTTCTGAATCTCGGTGACCCTGTCGACTTTTTCCATCTTAGAATACTTGACGATGATGCCGTCAGTGAAGGTCCTGTGGAGCGTTACGTAGATGTATTGGTTTATCGCTGCACTGATCCAGAATCCTTCACGCTTCTCATAGTAGGACTTAAGGTCTGTTCCGCCTCCACCTAGAGATATACGCAATGGCGTTCGTGTTATTATAACTCCAGTCACCTATTCACCAAATGTCATAAATTGTTGCCTCCTTAAAAAGATTTCTGTCACTTGAGAGAAAATCTTATAAAGAGTTAATTAAAAACTCGGAATCTGATGATTGCCCAAAAGGCACGTAAACCGTCACGAATAATCCTGATTTTCTTCCCTTGCTCGAACGAACGCGCTTTGTAGCTGACAGGAACCTCAAGTGGGCGGATTCCTCTCTTCACGAACTTACACACAATTTCCCAGTCAAGATCGAATTCGTTAGACTTGAGATTTACACCACGTAAACAACTCTTATGGAAAACCTTGAACATTGTCTGAGGATCTGTAAGGTGTACGTGGTAAAGCATCCAGAAGAAAACATTCGTAGCCTCACTCCCCAAGTTGACGATAGAAGCGTGCCATCTACTCCTGTCAAATTTTCGAATTCTCCAGGTCCCTGCTTCTAGATGCCTACTGCCAAGCACGAATTTTGCGCGTCCCTTAAGAATAGGATTGATCAAATGAGGGTACTCCCCAGGATTATACTCAAGATCTGCGTCCTGGATGAGGATTATATCACCAGAAGCGTGCTTCAGCCCGTGCCTGACCTTGAATCCTTTTCCGCTATAGCCATCGACAAACAATGCTGAGACATCCTTTCTCCTGCTTGCTTTTTTCACAATCTCCCGAGACTTGTCAGTCGAACCGCCCTCGACGATAATCACCTCGCGTTCGATAGGCAACTTCACCTTGAGTACCTGGTCAAGGAGCTTCTCGAACGTAGATTCTTCATTGTAGACTGGAATGATAATTGAAAGCTTCATCTTTCCGACGAGAACTTGAAAAGTTTATAAATTTAGCCTTTCCACTGATTTTTGCTCTCGAGATGCGCCAATAAATAAGGTAATGTAATCTTGAAAGTCGTAGTGTATTTGTTAGGGTTAACATGAAGATCATCCTTGAGTACATCAAGAGATGTCCACTCGATAGCCTCCACTTCTTCAGGATGAGGTGAGAGATTTCCCTCGAACTTGCCATTATCAAGAACGGAAATGTATAGATCACCAAACTCCTTATTTGTTGGTCGAGAAACAATCTTGGTACGAGCGAACCAATCCAGGGTGAGACCTTCAGGGAGTGAGTGAAGAGAGAAAAGTTCTTCTGCGAATTCTTTCTCTGCAGTTTCTCTGTAAGACTCTGGTTCATCAAGTACATGATTCCAATCGACATGGCCTGCAGCAGAAGTTTGGTAGAGCAGCGGGCGTTCAACTAGGGTTTTTCCACGCACTTGCAACAACAAATCTCTGTAGGATTCGTCGAGGAATAAAAATATGTGAGATGTACGATGCCATATTCCTGTTTTGTGAACGTCCTTGAACCTGTCATGACCTATCACACAATCATACTCGTCAACTGTGACTATATCAGGCATCATAAAGACGGAACTGTCGATATCTTTATATCACTTGACCTAACGCTCCATTTATGCGAGCAATCATCACAGGGGGGGCGGGATTCATTGGGAGTAACCTTGCAGACTTTCTTCTAGAGAAAGGGTGGACTGTCAAGGTGGTCGACAACCTGTCAGCAGGCAGGAAAGAGTTCTACGAACACAACCTGAAGAACCCAAACTACACTTTTGAGAAGCTTGATCTGAAGGATGCCGAAGCGGTCAAGGCCTCATTTGCAGGAGGCTGGGATATTGTATTTCATCTTGCCGCCAACGCAGATGTCAAAGGGGGGTGGAAGAACCCAACTATTGATCTGAAAGAGAATGTTATCACAATTAGCAACGTCCTAGAGGCCATGCGCGAGAATAAAATAAAGAAAATCATGTTCAGTAGCACAGGCAGCATATACGGAGACACTAACGTATTCCCGACGCCAGAAGATGCACCCTTCCCGATACAGACAAGCATGTATGGCGCAGCAAAACTCTACGGAGAGGGACTAATCCAATCATACTGTGAAGCATACGATATGCAGTGTTGGATCTACAGGTTCGTCAGTATCATGGGCGAACGCTACACACACGGAGTCGTATTCAACTTTTTACAGCAGCTCGCGAAGGACCCTAAAAAACTCGAGTTCCTATCTGACGGCACAGCTCTCAAATCATATCTCTACGTAGGAGATTGCATAAGAGGAATAATACAAGGCATTGAGAAAAGCAACGACAAAATCAATATCTTCAACCTAGGCACGCCGGAAGAGATGGACGTCAAGACCATCGGCGATACTGTCGTGCAGAAAATGGGCATGAGCGGCGTGACGTACGAGCTCGGTCCCGAGCCAGGCGGATGGATCGGTGACAACCCACACATTCTCTTGGATATCACTAAACTCCAGAAACTCGGCTGGAAACCCTCTCTGAGCATCAAAGAAGCAATCGAACGAACCGTCGACTGGCTAAAGGATAATCCTTGGGCGCTTGGCGGAGATTACTTCAGGGGGCCTTGATGAAACGAGCAGTCTTTATCGATAGGGATGGCGTCATCAACAAGGAAGTGAAGCAAGATTTTCAGGATAAACAGGGCAGGCAGATCACGGGCCCCCTCACTCCAGATGAATTCGAACTTTTCCCCGGTGTTAAAGAAGCGTTTGAGATGCTCCGCAAAGCAGGATTCTTGACAATTATAGTGAGCAATCAGAATAATGTCGCGAAAGGTCACTTGACGGAAGAAAAGCTCATGAAGATAGATGAGAAGATGCGCGCACTCCTTAAGCCAGATGATGTATTCTACTGTTTGCACCATGAGGACTACACAGGAGAATGCGAATGCAAAAAGCCAAAGAAAGGACTACTCAAGGAAGCAGTCAAGAAGCACAACATAGACCTAGAGAACTCGTTCATGGTAGGCGACAAACGCCTAGACATGCAGTTCGGAGACGATTGCGAGGAATGTTTCTACGTGGCCACACGTTCGGACGAAGATCCAGTCGCATCGTTAGCCCTGCTCTCAACAGAACTCCAGAGAAAAACCACTATTGTAGACACCCTGCTACAAGCTGCAGAAAGGATAACAGGTCCTAAGATATACGAGGCAGTAATTCCCTGTGCTGGTCGTGGAGTCAGGATGGGCAATCTCACAGACGAGCTCCCTAAACCAATGATAACATTCGAAGAAATACCGTTCCTACAGTTTGTCATCCGTTACCTAAGAAGACAAGGGTTTAGGCGCTTCATCATTCCTGTGGGATATCTAGGAGATAGCATAAAAAAATATTTCGGGGACGGAGAGCGGTTCGGCATTGATATTGTCTACGCAGAGAGTACAATAGAAGCAGAAACAGGAGGAAGTTTCAAACGAGCACTCCCACACATCAAAGGTGATGCTTTCGTCATGCAGTATGGAGATAGCTATTGGCCTTATGATCTCAAAGATGCCATATCAAGATTCTTTAGTACGGATAACCACGCTCTATTTGTCTGCCAGCGTCGCGCAGCGAAGAAAGGGTTCGAGGACAAGAACAACATCATTGCGGACGAAAATCAAAACATCATAGGGTACGACAAGAAAAACTCAACAGGCAAGGCCAACCTCCACAACGTAGGTGTTGCACTATTCAGAAAAGAGATATCAAAGTACTGCAAAGAGGATGAGTTCAAGCTTGAAGAGACACTCATCCCACGCCTCACAGGACACATCATGGCCTTTGAGACAAAAAATAAGAGTATCGGAATGGGCAACGTAGAGAAGGTCGAGAGATTCCAGGAATACCTTAATCAACATCCGAAAATCTTAGAGAAAACAAAGGCACTCGGCCCACAATAATCACTTCTTTACCCTGTCAAGAGCAAGCTTCTGAACGATCGCTTCTAGTTTCCGCTCGTTCCGCTTGACATATAGGAAGTTAAAGAACGTCACAGCCATCACGAACATCAGTGCCACAGAAACATACAGGTCTGTGATACGTGCTACATCAAGGCTCTCAGTCAAACCAGTGAATAACGACGGGAACGAGAGCATTAGGAATGCGATGCACCAGATGAAGACCCAGAATGCGAACACGTTACGGTCGTAGTGGTCTTTCTTGTAGAACAGGAACGTAAGGTAGAGCATCACAAGGATGAATATCGCACCACCGATCTGTACTGGAAGGACCATGAAGGCAGAGCGAGAATCCGGTATTTAAGGTTAGCGGGTGACCTTCCACCAGAGAAGCTTTCCAAGAATAATAAATCCGTGCAGGAAATTGACCCCCTTGTATTTGTCGTGGTAGATGGTGCTGATTGTAATCTCAGAGTACCTCACGTTCTCCCGTCCTGCGTTGGCTATCATCTCGCTCTCGACTGTGTAGTCTGAACTGGTCCACATGACCTTATTGAGGGCATGAGCTGTGAGTGCCCTGTAACCAGACAGCACATCGTGAACTCTCACTTTGTAGAGTATCCTGACCGCATTCCTAACCAGGATCTTGCCCAATCTCCTCTGGATAGGCATCTTCCTAGTCTCCCTCCTAGCTCCGAAGACTATGCTGGCGCCAGAGTTGAGCTCGTTCAGGAAGCGAGGCAGCTCTTCAGGGGCGTGCTGCCCATCACCGTCGATAAATATCACAGCCTTAGCACTCTGTTTTAGGGCGTAGGTTGCCCCAGTCCGCATGGCAGCACCTTTACCGCAGTTGATTATGTGCTGGAGCAGGACAGCGTTCTTCACAAGTTCGGATGTCTTGTCTCGGCTGGCATCATCAACAACTATTATGCTAGAGAATCCTTGTTCTCTGATGCGCTTGATAACATCTTGGATGTGCCTGCTCTCGTTATATGCAGATACGATAATCCAGCAGTCAGTTTTCTTGAGACGTGTCATTTTGCTATCAGCGCAATTCCAAGGATTATGAAGCCTATACCAACCCATTTCATCTTGTGAACGTCCTCCTTCAAGTGCTTTTGGGAGAAAAGAGCGGACCAGATGTATGTAGTGCTTGTTAGGGGATACGCGACAGACAGAGATAGGTTCTGCAGCGCGAAGAGATATGGGGGTAGGGCCAATATGTATAACGTCCCACCTAGTATGAGATGCCAGTCTAAGATAGTCATCAGGTTATCCCTTGATAACTTGACTGCGCCTTTCTTCAGGAATATGGCACCTGTAGCACCTATCACTGTAGATAACACCACAACGATTATGCTGATTTCGACTATCATTGTGCCCTCCAGCTCAACAGTGCAGAGCCTATGATTACGCTAGTGATTCCTAAGGATCTAGTGATAGTGATGCTTTCACCCATGATCCAAGCAGAGATGGTAACCCAGACAAAGCCGAGAGATAACATGGGGTGGAGACTGCTTAGCTTGCCCCACTTGAGAGAGAACATAAAGACTATGCCTGCAAGAATGAGAAGACCTGATCCTAGGAGGGTTTCCCAATCGAAGAATCCATTGGTCATTCCGCGTTTCATGAAAATTTGCGCAGCAGTGCCTAGAAAGGTACAGAAAATTATCAGGAATAGAGAAAGCCTATTCCGCTGCATCCCAGTTCACCTTCCAGGTGAGTATCCTCAATCCTGTCACGCTGGTTCTGTCGTCGAACTTGTCGAAGTACTGATTATATCTGCCTTCGAGGTAGTAGAGTTGAGTGAAGACACTTCTCAAGAGCGCAGGGTCGCCTACTAGAATTCTGTTCTGTTGGGCGTCAAAGAGCATTCCTATCTGGGGGTTCATAGAGTTAGAGAACTTGATTTCCTCTAGTCCACCCTCTCCAGCTACAATAATCACTCCGGGGACATCGTCCTGGGAGCCCACAACTACACCGTTCCGGACAGACGTATATCTCAAGATGCTCATGTTTGGTTGGCTGGAGTTGTACGCGAATATGTCTAATGCTGTGACGACACCATTCTGATTGTTGACACCAATCCCTAGAGGGCACACAGTAGTTTCGTTATCAGGCTGTAACTTGCATCCGCCTTTCCAGGCAGCTGTTATGTAGCCAGGCCAGGGCGAGACGAAAGCGTTCTTCTGAGATTCTGTCCTCTGCTCAATCGCCTTAGAGTAAAGCTGCTTGGCTTGGTCCTCAGTCATATCAAACTTATCCACGAGGTCGTCTACAGCCACTTGTCGAGTCATCTTTGTCGACTCGGATATTACGTAAGCTTTCTGGAAGTCCCAAAGGCCGAAGTGTGCCCAAACGCCTGCTTTTCCAACCATGTCGCCGGAAGTGATGTAGTAGTCTTCTCTGACAGGACAGTGTGTTTTTTCAAGAACGGATTCTCTCTGTTCTTTGGTGAAGTCCTGCTCCTTCAGATAATCATCCGCATCGTCCTCGTCCAGTTTTACTAGCTCTACAAGGATATC
>JAAOYH010000018.1 GCA_018221245.1 Candidatus Woesearchaeota archaeon | reverse complement strand
GATATTAGGTGTGCCTTCTATGATCTAGACTTGCCTAAAGTTATTTTTAAGTTGGAAGAGAAAGACGCGGAAGTTCTTATTTTTGAAGAGAATTCCGAAGGGTTGTCTTTTGAATCTGTTGGGTCTGAGGGTCTTATGCATCACAAGTTCTGCGTTCTGGACATGGAGAAAGTGGTGACTGGCAGCATGAACCCCACTAGTAATGGTGCGTACAAGAATGATAACAATCTCTTGGTAATAGAATCTGATACTATTGCTAGACGCTATACTTCTGAGTTCTCACAATTAGGACGGAGAAAATTAAGGGTTGCTCCTAGGTATGTCGAGTTATCAGGTTCTAATATTGAGTTATTGTTCTGCCCACAGGAAAAATGTGAGAAGGCAATCGTTTCTGCTATTAATTCTGCTGAAAAAGAGATTAAGTTCATGACTTTCACATTCACATCCGATCCTATTGGCGAGGCTTTGCTTGATGCTTCTGATCGTGGGGTAGCTGTTCAAGGTGTGTTCGAGAAACGTCTCAATCCAAAGTATTCTGAGTATCCTAAACTGTTAGAGTGGGGGATTGATGTCTCATTAGATGGAAACTCTGGAACGATGCACCACAAGGTGTTTATAATTGACAATACAACTGTGATTACTGGTTCTTACAATCCGACTTGGAGCGCTTCCGAGAAGAATGATGAGAACCTGTTGATAATACGAGATTCTGATAGTGCTGTAGAGTTTTTAGGTGAGTTCGAAAGAGTTCTTTCTCAAACTTAATGCCAACATTTAAATACATGATATTAATATCATGCGTCAGGGGTTACTATGAGACAAGCACTAAGACAACCATACCAACAGTTCTTCGGAACTCTAGCAAACCAAGCTAGAATAGACATCATCGAAACACTAAGAGAAGGGCCCAAAAACGTCAAAGAAATAGGACTAACGACAGGGTTGGAGCAATCACATATCTCTCACAACCTCAAACGCCTTGAAGAGTGCGGATTCATAACTGTGGAGCAAAAGGGTCGCGAAAAAATCTGCACCCTCAACCAGGAATCTATCAAACCTCTCTTACAACTAATGGACAACCACATGGAGAACTACTGTTGTCATGTCGTTGCTAGAAAAGAGGCGAACAAACAGCATGTCAAGGAGGTGCACGCGTGTCACACTCACTCACTGTAAAAGGAATGCATTGCAAAAGTTGTAAAATGCTGGTCGAAGACGAGCTAGAAGATATGGGTGCAACAGATGTCAATGTTTCCTTAGATGAACCTACCCAGACAGGCACAGTGATTTTCAACCACTCAAATCCCGAACAGGTAATCACAGCTATAGAAGATATGAATTACGAGGTGAGCAGATGAAGACTCGACTCTACTCCCCCGACATAGAGTGCGACAGCTGCGTCAAAGTACTAAATAGAATGCTCAAGAAAGAGCGAGGGATAACTGATTTCAAAATCACAACAGAATATATTGATCTAAGTTACGATAAAAAACTCAAGCTCAAACTTCTAATGAAGCGAATAAAGGAGAAAGGATACAGGGTATCCTCGAGGCCCATGGACAGGCCACAGATAAGAGAACGCATTGGGGAGTTCCTGACTGACAGGAAGAAGTACATGATAGAGTGGCGGATGCTCAAGTACATGACCGTAACACTCATCTTTGCTCTAGTCCTCCAAGGCGCTTTCGCCTACATGATGGATGGTCTCAGACCTGGCTTCATGGCTGCATACTGGCCATGGTTAACATACTTGACTTTCAGCACAGTATTCATCAGCGCTGCAGTCTGGCACTTCCTGGCGTATAGAACCACGGTAACGTGCATGACTGGCATGATGATAGGGATGACCATTGGGATGCAAACAGGCATGCTTGTTGGCGCAGTACTCGGAGTTACAAACGGTTTCTTCTGGGGAGCTATGGTTGGCATGCTCTCAGGCAGTATAATTGGTGCCTGGACAGGCAATTGCTGCGGCATCATGGGCATCATGGAAGGACTCATGTCAGGAATAATGGGTGGCACGATGGGTGCCATGATAACTGTGATGATGGTCTTTGATCACATCCACTGGTTCATGCCAGTATACGTGTTCCTTAACCTTTTGATACTAGTAGGATTTAGTTACATGCTCTTCGAAGAGCTGGTGGAAGGGAAAGATGTCGCGGTTAAACCTGCGAGCTTTCCTGCTTTCTTAGCTGCATGTCTTGGCGCTCTTGCGTTACTGACAGCACTGGTGGTATTTTTGCCAAAGAGCACATTTTTGGGGGTATAAAGATGAAAAATATGATACTAATACTGTTGGTACTCTTGTTGCCGTTTGCAATAGCAGACCCTGTACCAGATCTTAGCGTATCTTTACTAGATTACACGCCAGATCCTGTACAGCCAGGCCAGGCTATAGACCTATCTTTAGAGATAGCGAACTCAGGAGACCCGAGTTCAGAGGCATGGGTTGAGATAGTGGAAGATTATCCATTCACAGTACTTCCAGGAGGCGATTCGGAACGAGCTAAATCCTTGAAAGTTGTCTCTGGTACGCAGAAGCTACAGTTCAGGATTCTCGTCGACAAAGAGGCACAGGATGGACTCACTCCATTAAGGGTTAGGTATGGCTTATCGAGAGCTACAAGTGCGTATGAAGAGATGGAGTTCAGCATCCAGATAGAGACGTTTGGAGCAAGACTGGGGGTGGATAAAGTAGAGCAGATTCCAAGCAGATTAATCCCTGGGCAACAAGGAAAGCTGAAACTGACTTTGACGAATTACGACGATCAACCTCTAGAGAATGTGGATGTACTTCTTGACTTTACAGGAACTCACGATATCAACACGAACATGGACAACTCGATAGCTGTCCAGGCCATGATAAACGCTAGGTTAGAGGATGTGAATAGAAGGATAGCTGCAGGGTTATCTCCTCTAAAAGGCGCAACTCCTATGGGTGTCCAGCCGGATGGAACATTGCCAGAGACAAGTTTCAAGGCCATAGCCCCTGTTGGGATTGGAACTCTGATGAGAATAGGCACTCTAGATCCGGGAGCCTCTACAACCATTACTTTTGACGTCCAAGCGATACCTGACGTAACACCGGGAATATATGCTATTCCTCTATTCGTGAACTACAATGATGAGGACAACAATCCGTTTCACACAAAGACTGAGATTCCTTTCGTCATAGATATGGGGCATGACGCTCTGGTGCAGCTGAAATCAAGCTCGCTGAGAAGCACAGATTTTGCGGGAGAGGTCACAGTCCTGGTTGCAAACAGAGGGCAAGGCGAGTTGAGATATGCTTCAATAGAGCTTGGAGAAGGAGATTTTACTCTAATTACTGCACCTTCAGAAGTATATTTGGGCAGTTTAGCGCCTGGTGAGACTGCTGAAGCGACTTTTATGATACTTCCTGAAACCGAAGACCTAGAGATTCCGGTCACGTTATCATTCAGGGACTCCTTCAACAACATGAACGAAGTCAAGAACACTTTAGAGCTTGAGATCATCAACAAGAACTACTACAGGGACATGCCATACGAGATGATGCTGCCCTGGATAATCCTAGGCTTGGTGGTACTGGCACTGACAGCATACTTCCTAAGTAGACTAAAAAAATGAAGACAGACCTAGTAATAACTGGCATGCACTGCGCGAGCTGCTCAACCCTATTGACAAAATCCCTCAAGAGAGTGCCAGGCGTGGAAGATGCTAACGTCAATTATGCTACAGGACGGGCCACAGTAGAGCACAACTCTGATACGAGTAGTCTTGTTTTTGCCGTCGAGAAGAAAGGGTATGGTGCAACAGTTATGGGTGCAAAGACTGCAAAAGTCGAAACAACAACTGTTGAGAAGAAATCAGTAGATCCTTATGAGATACAGGCAGACCAAGAAAAAAAAGAGCTAGACAAGCTGACAAAACTTTTCCACATCAGCCTGATATTTTCGGTGCCCGCATTCATTGTAGGGATGTTCTTCATGGAAGATGGTATTTTCTTCTTCGGAACAGAAATTCCTGGAGCCATGGTTTTGCTATTTGTATTAGCCACCCCCGTTCAGTTCTTGATAGGTGGCCAGTTCTACAAAGGGGCTTGGCTAGCACTGAAGAACCGCTCTGCAAACATGGATACTCTCATTGCCATGGGTACCTCTGCTGCTTATTTTTACAGCATATATGTGGTCTTCTGGGTAGTTGAAGAGACCGGCCAGTATTTTGAAGCAGCCACTACAATCATAACACTAATCTTGATGGGTAAGTTGCTCGAACTAAGAGCAAAAAGAAAGACTAGTGAGGCTATCAAGAGCCTTGTTGGCCTACAACCAAAAGTTGCACTGGTAGTAAGAGATGGAAAAGAGGTAAAGATTCCTGTGGATGACGTTATTCTGGGAGATATAGTCGTGGTGAAACCAGGTGAAAAAATTCCTGTTGATGGAACTATTGTTGAAGGTTCCAGCGCTGTAGATGAGAGCATGATTACAGGAGAGTCTATCCCTATAGAGAAGGGCAAGGGTGCAGATGTCATAGGAGGCACAATAAACAAGCACGGAAGTTTCAGGTTCTCTGCAACAAAGGTGGGAGCTAATACAACATTATCTAGAATTGTAAAGCTGGTTGAGGATGCCCAGGGAAGGAAGGCACCCATCCAGCGGTTCGCTGATGTTATCAGCAGCTACTTCGTGCCCACAATAATAGCGGTAGCGATCATCACAATAATAGTATGGAGTGTCTTCTTGAAGGCAGGACTAGGATTCGGAATCATAGCAGCCGTATCCGTGCTGGTCATAGCATGCCCCTGTGCGTTGGGATTAGCAACTCCTACGGCCATAATGGTAGGGACAGGAAAGGGCGCTAAAGAAGGCATCCTGATCAAGGGAGGAGACTCCCTAGAGACCGCTCACAAGCTCTCTTACGTGGTCTTCGACAAGACGGGCACAATAACGAACGGCAAGCCAGTCGTCACAGATGTCATAGGTCCTGTGCTGAAGATAGCGGCCAGCATAGAGCAAGGGTCTGAGCACCCTCTAGCAGATGCCATTGTAGAGCACGCGAAGGAGAAAGGGCTGAAGATAGACAAAGCAACATCTTTCAAGGCAGTGCCAGGTCACGGCATCGTCGCTAAACTTGGCAGCAAGACATACTCTTTCGGGAACGAGAAGCTCATGAAGAAGGTCGGCGTGACCATCAAGGACAAGGGAGTCATCACCAAGATGGAGACTGAAGGGAAGACAGTCATGCTCCTGGCAGAAGGCAAGACCTACCTAGGTGCTGTAGCTGTCGCGGATACGATAAAAAAGACATCTTCCGAGGCCGTAAAAGCCTTACATAAGATGGGGATAGAAGTCTTCATGATTACAGGAGACAACGAGCGTACTGCGAAGGCTATAGCTAAGCAGGCAGGGATCAAGAATGTATTTGCGGGAGTGCTTCCAGATGAGAAAGCAGAGTACATCAAGCGTCTCCAGGACGGATGGAAAGATTTCAAGCCAGGCAGGACGGCCATGGTTGGAGATGGGATAAACGACTCTCCTGCTCTCGCTCAGGCAGATATAGGCATCGCGATGGGCTCCGGTACGGATGTCGCGATGGAAACAGGAGATATTGTCCTGATGCGCGACGACCTCAGGGACGTCTCTAAAGCTATAAGGTTGAGCAAGCTCACGATGGGCAAGATTAAGCAGAATCTGTTTTGGGCATTCTTTTATAATGTCATGGGGGTGCCGGTCGCTGCAGGTGTTCTTTATCCTGCGTTTGGATTGCTCCTTTCGCCTATAATTGCTGGCGGCGCCATGGCCCTGAGCAGTGTGTCAGTGGTTACAAATTCATTATTGCTAAAAACGAAGAGGTTATGAAAAAATGAAATGGTTGGTACTAGTATTGGTTTTATTTTTGGCTGCGTGTTCGCAGAGTACACCGACAGGAAATGTGGTTGCTGATGAGGCACAAGTTGTTCATGTTTCAGTACAGGGAGCTAACTATGTGTTTAGCGAAGACTCTGTGGATTCGTCTAGACCTGTGAAGCTGGTCTTTGACGCTGCTAAATTGCCGGGCTGCTCGAGGGTAGTGACAGTTCCACAGTATGGCGCCAAGAAGATGATTACTCCTGAGGATAACGAGATAACTTTCGAACCTCTCGGATCAGGTCCTGTAAGAGTCGCTTGTAGCATGAACATGTACACGGGAGAGCTGATGGTGCGCTAGCGCTTGTAGATGCGCTTCCTGTGGTCGACGTTGATCACTAAGATTATGAGTTCTTTATTTTTTATTTTGGCTATTATTCTATAGGCTCCTACTCTAAGCTTGTACAGTTCTGAATCTTGCAGTTTCTCAAAGAATTTCTTTGGCCTTATACGGGTTCTTTCGAGAGCTCCTACTATCCGTTCGCGAATCTCTTTGGGTAGTTTCTTGAACTGTTTCTTGGCCACTGAAGAAAGTTTGACTCTGAACATTACATCCCCAGCTCCTTCTTGAGATCTTCCATGGATATTACTCTGCCTTCCTCGATGTCCTTAAGGCCTTCTTCAATATCCTTCTTTGTCTGTTCGGAGAGCTCCAATGTGTCTTCAATTAGGTCCCAGATTATATCTTCATAGGTGTCGGAGCCGGAAACCTTCCGGTTTCTTAGGTGATCTCTCAATTCTTCACTTATCTGGATGGTTGTCATTATAGTGTGCTATAGTGCGCTATAGTATAAATGGTTTGCGGAGTGCTTAAATACATAGAATTTCAGGGTTGAGTCATGGTTGGCCTGTTCAGGGGAGAGAGGATCCAGTATGAGTGCAACCCAGAGGGTAACTTGCTCATAATCTGGACGGCTTCGACTATCATCTACACGGTTGTGCTCGTGGCGGGAATTACTGCCTTGTATGCAGTATTCGAGCCCATGGGTCTGATAGACACTATGACTTACATCTTCCTCTTGGGTTTTGTTTTGGCTGGGTTTGTCCTGATATTTTTGTATAAACTTTTCATGCTCAATACGTACGAGTACTACATTACGAATATGCGGGTGATCTGGAAGGGAGGCATGTTCTCAGTTAGGGAGAGGAGCCTGCCTTTTGGCAAGATAAACGACACGGAAGTGACGCAAGATTTCTTTAGGCAGGTTCTTGGAATTTCTGATCTTAAGATCCATGCGGGAGGGCAAGAACTGGTGTTTGAAGGCCTGAAGGACGCCAATAAGCCCAGCGAGCTGGTCTCGAAGCGTATCAGGCGGTAATTTTAAGAACATCCTTTCTCGACATGACTTTATGGAACAGGGTCAGCATGTGAGTTTTTCTTATGAAGGTAAGGAACTAGTGGGGACTGTAGTTACGGTTAAGGACGACGAGGCAACTATTAAGTTAGATTCTGGATACAACCTTATTGTGTCGGTTTCTAAGGTTTCTGACGTGCAGGATGTCCTTGTGGAGAGTGAAGATGTTCCTGTCACTGAGATCAAGCAGAAGACTACCTTACCTCGGGTGGTGATTTTGCATACGGGTGGAACTATTGCGAGCAAGGTCGACTATTCGACCGGGGCTGTGGTGGCTCAGTTCGACCCTGATGAATTGGTGAGAATGTTCCCTGAACTGTCTGAGCTGGCGAATATAGAGAGTCGTCTTGTTAGGAATATGTCTTCTGATGATATGAGGTTCGCACACTATAATATCTTGGCGCGTGGTGTTCTTGAAGAGGTTCGTAAGGATGTCGCAGGAGTTATTGTTACTCATGGTACTGATACTTTGCACTACACTGCTGCAGCTTTGGCTTTTGCTCTGGAAGGGTTGAATGTTCCTGTAGTCTTGGTCGGTAGCCAGCGTTCTTCTGATCGTGGCAGCTCCGATGCTAGCTCGAATTTATTGGGTGCTGTAAGGTGGATTACTGAGTCGAAGGTTCCTGGTGTTGTCGTGGCTATGCATGAGGCCAGCTCCGACGGCTCTATAGCTATTATTGATGGGTTACATGCTCGGAAGCAGCATTCTTCTAGGCGTGATGCGTTCGTTTCCGTCAATGCTCCTTTATTGGGTCGTGTAAGTGAGGATGTTGAGGTTTTGGATACGTTCAGGGCTGCTTGGCTGAAAGAGCACGCTGGCAAGCCGCAAGTATTACCATTTAATGAGGATTTGAAAGTTGGTTGGTGGAAGGCACACCCTCAGTCGTTCCCGGAAGAGTTCGAGGTGTTTGCTTCTTTTGATGGGTTGTTGCTTGAAGGTACGGGTCTGGGACATGTTCCTATTACTGGTATTGATGAGTTCACCAAAGAGTTCCATCCTAAGATTAGGGAGAAGATAGAGGCTTTAATCAAAAAGATCCCTGTCGTGATGACTACTCAGACTATATTTGGTCGTATTAACATGAACGTCTACTCGCCTGGCAGGAAGATCATGGAGCTTGGTGTTTTAGGACAGGGTATGGATATGTTGCCGGAGACTGCTTTTGTTAAATTGGCATGGGTACTTAGTACTTATCCTAAAGAGATATCTTCTAAGTATTCTGAGAATCTTCGTGGTGAGTTCTCTGCTAGGAGTCCTTTAGAGGACTCGCATAATTAACTTTTTTTCAGGTTTTTTCGTAATTTTAGTTAATTTATGAGTTTTTCATGTAGGATTGCTGCTTGTATGAATGCGGTGAGCTTTTCATCGTTTCTATCTTTTGATAGTTTGGTGAGTGACATGTAAGTATCGAAGGCACCCATCTTTAGCACAAGTAAGGGCAAGTCATGCTTGATCAACATCCAATTGATTATCGTGCGTGTTGTCCTACTGTTCCCATCTGAAAATGGATGGATTCTTTGAAGTTCATTATGAATTTTACCTATGTTTTCTATGCATTTTTCCTTATTGTCGATTGTGTGCAGATATTCGCAAAATTGCTCCATGAGTAAGGGAACCTCTACAGGTCCTGCTGTCTTGAATGAGGGATTTCCTTGAATTTTGTTGTGTGTTTTTTTGTAGTTTCCTGCATTGCTGTGTAGACTGAACATTATTTGTTCGTTAATTTTTTTTATACGCTTTGGAGTGATATCTTCTTGCAAGTTGTCTAGGAGATACTTTAGGGATGCATGGAGATTTTTTACCATTTGAACATCTTTCTGCGGTTTTTCGGGATAGATATCTTTTAGGATGAGGTTCACAGTCTCACCTTCTGTGATGGTGCTTCCTTCTAGTTGGGCTGATCCGGCGAGAAATGAGAAAACACGCTTGTCGAATGGATTTATGGGTGTGTTCTTACCGTTAAGAATATTTTTGGTAATTTCTTTGTTTTTTTTGATAGTTTCGCGAACGGATATTTTTTCTCCGTGGAAACTTGCAACATATTTGAATATTTGATGTTCTAGAACTGTGCCTGTCCTTGGCTTTCTCTTCCTTATTAGAATGAATTGATGTTGCTCTAGATATTTTAGGAGTTCAACAAAATCTTTGTTGTTTCTTAAATTTGATGGTCTGAGTCGAGGGGCATTATCTACTAACGATCTGATTGCCAGTGGCAAGTTTCTAGAAAAAAAATGGTTGTAGTTTAGCCCACTTTTTAGGCAATATTTTATGATTTTTGCTGCTGCTATTGTCTGGGTTGTCTTTAAAGGGGTGATTATTCCTTTTTCTTTTTTTATCCATCTTCTGTTTTCTAGTGCTGAGAGGTGGTTGTAGATCTCTGCCTGGAACTGCAAGTCTTTGGGTTTGCAGGGTGCCTTCTCGATTATTCTTGCAAAAACGTCATATTTTGTAGGCATGTGTGGTGTAACTGCTATTCATATATAAAATTAACTTTTTTTCAGGTTTTTTCGTAATTTTAGTTAATTTATGAGGCTATCTTGCTCTTTAAATTATGAAATTAAATAATAAAGGGTATGTTCTAGTCGATTGCGAAAGCTATTTATGTGTTGTTAATATATTTTTACATATGTTAAATATATTTGACGATTTGAGTTTTTTCTTTGAGGACTGCTATCATCAGATATGTGTGAGGG
>JAAOYH010000093.1 GCA_018221245.1 Candidatus Woesearchaeota archaeon | reverse complement strand
GCCGTCTACGAATCGAGAGTAGTTTCCTGAAAGAGTCCACAGCAGATTTCCCAGGCAGGCAAGTTCTTGACGGGATACAGATGCTCAAGCTCAATTTCATCTCATTGGACAACTACAAGCTAGCTACAGCAGCCCACGAATTGCTTGGGGACAAGAAACTCATAGAAGAGGATGATGGGGGCAAGTCAATCACGGAAGCGTACGAGAATGACCTCCAGAAACTTGTCGACTACAACCTGAAGGATTCTGTTCTAGTCTTAGATATTCTGAAGAAGACAAATGCTGTCGATATAATGGTCAACAGGACACTCCTAACAGGAATGAGCCTTGAACGGGTTAGAGGTTCAATAGCAAGCTTCGATAGTCTTTACTTGAGAGGGCTAAGAGCAAAAGGTGTAGTGGGTCCGACTGGAGGATTCGCGGACAAAGAAGAGCAGATCACAGGTGGGTTCGTAAAGGATAGCAAACCAGGAATATACGATTATGTTGTGGTCTGTGACTTTAAGAGCCTATATCCTAGCGTCATGAGAACGTTCAACATAGATCCTCTGGCATTTGAGATGGGGAAATTGGCAGAAGACGCGGATAATAAGGACAAGTGGATTAAGGCTCCGAACGGTGCCATATTCTCGGCAGATGACGCTATCTTGCCTGATTTGCTTCAGAAACTATGGGCTGCCCGTGATAAGGCCAAAAAAGAAGGTGATGAGTTCGCCAGCTTCGCTATCAAGATTCTGATGAACAGCTTCTTCGGGGTTTTAGCTGCACCTGCATGTAGGTTCTTCAGCATGGAGCTCGGGAATGCCATAACAACAAGTGCAAGAATGGTCATCCAAGGAACCATAGAAAAACTTGAAGAGAAAGGTCTTGAGGTGATATACGGAGATACGGACAGCGTTTTTATCGACGTGAAATCTAAGACATACGAGGATGCTCAGAAGACAGCAGAAGAGATATCCAAAGAGATAAACGATTATTTCGACAGCTTCATCAAGAAAGAGCATCACAGAAGTAGTTTCATAGAGCTCGAGCCCGACAAGATATTCATAAGATTCATCATGCCGAAAGTACGCGGCAAGGAGACTGGAGCTAAAAAGAGATACGCGGGATTGGTAAAGAAAGGAGATGGGACAGAGCTCTCGATTACCGGGCTCGAGACAGTGAGGCGCGACTGGACGGATCTGGCCAAGACATTCCAGATGAAGATATTAGAATTAGTATTTGCCAAGGAAGATCCGAGCCAGTACATCAAGCAGTTCGTGAAGTATCTCCAGGATGGGAAGCTCGACCACGAATTGGTCTATGTGAAAGCCATAAGGAAGGATCTTGCGTCGTATGTCAAGACTACGCCTCCTCATGTGAAGGCTGCAAGAATTCTTGAGGAGCACGGACGTAAACTGGACTCAAATTTGATGGAGTACGTGATGACTACGGAAGGGCCTTATCCCCTATCAATGCTAAACGAAAAGGGAGCTCCAGCTATTGATTATGAACACTATGAGGAGAAGCAGCTCAAGCCCATAGCTGACGCGGTTCTGGTATTCTTCAACACCAAGTTTGATGATGTTCTGAAAGGGAGTTCACAGAGTACTTTGGGGCAGTTCTAAATGAATCCGTATGGATACATGAATGCCATTACAACTGTGAGTATTAGCAGACTCACTATCCCAACCAACACGAGTGATGACAACACAGCCAGAAGAGTGTTGTGAGGTGGTTCTGGAATCTCTTTCTTCTTCAGCTTGCTAGCTATTATGTGTGCGTCAAATACAGATAAAATAACTAGCAGAAAGATTGCATCTCCCACGCCAAGCAGAGTTAGTGCTGTACCAATTCCATATAAGAGAAAGAACCTCTTGTATTGTCTGAGTAGAATGTAGGATAAGCCGCCAATAATCAGGTTTCCTCCGCCGTATGCGCTAGGTCTAAATGGAGGCCATTCTTTCTTTGTATTGGGCGTTTTTTCCATGTTTTTCACCTTTTCTTGTAGTGTCTGACCAAGTCTCCAGTAGACCAAGGTTTGCAGTCTTCTTTCTTGAAACTGAGTTTCTCAGCGACGGCGAAGATAGACTCGTCATCGGGACCCTCTATCTCAATGAAACAGGGGACGTGGTGTAGATCGTCGAGGTACTTGTCAATATCAACGAAGCAACCATCCAGGGAGTATCTGACCCTGTGTTTCCTAAGGGATTTTCGCTCGGAAAGGCCTAATTTACTCAGGAGTGCACGCATCTCGTTGAAATCCGATACGACTAGCTCAGTCTCTTCAGCCACTTTGAGAGTGTCTTTGTTCTGAAGATGCTTCAGGGTGAGGGTCGACTCAGACTGGCTCTTTCTGAGCCTGAGACTCATGCTACCTTCCTTGAGACGTTCGTCCTCGAAATCATAGAAGAGCGCGTACAAGTTGTCGTCGAATTTTTGCTCGGCTCCCAGCTCTTTGAGAACTTTACACATGTGTTTTTCATCAACTTCTAGAATCTTGACTTCGCGCTCAATCATCACTTGTCAAGCGAGAGGGTGGCTTTAGTAGTTTTCGGTGCAGAAATTCTTCTGACATAGGGT
>JAAOYH010000092.1 GCA_018221245.1 Candidatus Woesearchaeota archaeon | reverse complement strand
GAGCTCGCTGACCACGAAAGCATGCTCGGCACTTTAGAACAGAGAAGAAAAGACAATGAGACTGTCATTGAGCGGCTCAGGCAACACAAGTCAGACTTGGAAGGCCAAATCATGACGCTCGAGAAGATACTACATATTGATAGCAAGGATCTCGACATGAACAAGAGCGAGAAGACTCGCCTAGAGAAGGAGACTAAGAAACTCGACAAGGACCTCGACGCCATAACCCTGAAGGTATCCTCTGCGAATAAGGATCTCGCCAAGCTCAAGATAGAGAAGCAGAAGCTCCGAGAGCAGATATCCAAGATGAGAAGTCCTGAGATACTCGCGCAGCTCACCAGCTTCGAGGAGAAGGAAGGAAGCATCAAAGAGCATCTTACAGAGCTCAAGGGAAATCTCAAGACGAATGATTCACAGCTAAAATCTGTCCTGGGTCCCGAGGCCCGCAGGATTCAGGATATCCTCAAACAGCACGAGAAAGAAGAATCAGACTTCAGGAAGGAAAGATCAAGCCTCAAAGATGACATAGTCAGTCTTGACAAGGAGCTAAAAGAGAAGGAGAAACTTGAGCAGAAGTTCCTCAGCCAGTTCAAGGGGCTGTTTAAGAATCGAGAGGAGGCCCAGAGAAAGATAGACCAGGCGGAAGTGAAGGAAGACCATGCAAACCTCGCTATCAGAGAGTTCGAGATAAAGAACACGAGTGTGAGCATGGAGCTTGCTAGAGTGAAAGCAGAGCTGGCTGGACTTGAGGAAGAAGGAAGGCAGTACGAGGATGCTGAACCGTTCAAGGGCAAGAACATCGAGGACTGCAAGGTAGAGATTAGGCAGTTCGAGCGTATGCTAGAGGGCATAGGTGCGGTAAACATGAAAGCCCTAGAGGTCTACGACTCCGTCGAGAGAGAGTTCAGGGATTTGGTAACTAAGAAAGACAAGCTGGGGCTGGAGAGACAGGACGTTCTAGTGATGATCAATGAGATAGATAGCAGGAAGACAGAGATATTCATGAAAACGTTCACGGTTCTTGATGAAAACTTCCAGAGGATATTTGGGTCATTATCTACGAAAGGACATGCGTTCCTAGAGATAGAGAATGAGAAAGATATATTCTCAGGTGGTGTCATGATTAAGGTACGTCTAACGGGCAAGAAGTTCATGGATATAAGATCGCTTTCTGGCGGAGAGAAGACAATGACTGCGCTAGCCTTCCTGTTCGCGGTCCAGGAGCACGAGCCGGCCCACTTTTACATCTTGGATGAGGTGGATGCGGCCTTGGATAAGCATAACTCAGAGAAGCTCTCCAAATTAGTGCGTGCATACTGCAAGAACGCCCAGTACGTGATTATCAGCCACAACGACGCAGTCATCTCGGAAGCGGACAATCTCTACGGTATAAGCATGAACGAGCACGGGATCAGTAAGGTGACCACTCTCGCAATCTAGTATTTGAATCGTTTCTCATATTCATTGTGTGGAAGCCATTCTAGAATAAGACTGATGACAATGATCTCGTTTGCATATATGCTGTACATGAGTCTCCATCCATTTGGTAGATTATATTTCCAGAGATTCTTGACTTTGTATTTCTTAGGTATCAGTTTCTTCTGTATCTGTACTCCTGAGAATGCGTTCTTTTCTAAACTATCGAACGCTCTTGTCAGCCACTTACAAAGGTTTTCATCTCTTAATTGTTCAAAGCTTAGTTCTATCTTCTCATCAATGAACTTGACTTTAGATGGTAGTCTCATCTTATTCGGGTGGCTGCTTCCTATTTTATGTGCTGTCTATCATTTTCCGGAAGATTTGCGCCAGAATAGATGGTCTTCTTTGAGGTGTTGTCGAACCCTCTCAGGATAGTATATCCATCCGAGAGTTCCTTTCGAGTCTTCTGAAATTCTGTGTGAATGTAATAGGTACTCTATTATTGTCTTGAATGTCTGGTACATCATTTTCTTGGGTAGTTTTCGCCAGAGATATGTTCTCGTGTATTCTCCATCATATTTCTTTATAGTGTCCTCTACCATAATCACAGTGTCTAGTCGTGGATAACGCAATACGTTCATTATATCAATTGATATGATTAGGAGTTTATATTGATTTCGCTCTTATTCTCAAAAAATATCTAGTTCTTCTCAAGAAACTCTTCTAATGAGAGCCCGCTCTGGCTGAAGGTCTCCCAACTATCTCTTGCGAGTTTTGTAGGTATATTAACGTAAACACAATTTCCGTTTCCATTGTATATCTGACTTGATATTTCAACGTCGTCACGTACTTTGAGCACTGCACGATTATCGTAGTACTCGAGTAACGCATCATCTGGTTGTGCACCTATGAAATCCATGATCTCTGCGTACGTCAGGTTCTTTCCGCTCTCATAATATCCGACTGTCGCGAGTACGGACTGGTAGAATACGCTGTCAGGCACCTGGTACGTGATGCTCTCATTGTACGGATGCTTTCTAGTCTCCGCACCAGCCGCAGATGCGGCCCCCAGGAGCGTACCTGCCACCATCGTGCCTATAAGGAGTTTCCCCCACCTCATGTGTCTCTTAATAGAATTTCACTTTTTTAACAGTTTCCCATTTTTTCTGGGAAGAATTCGCCAGAATAACCACATTTGTTACAAATGTAGCTGTTGAAGATGCTACCCTTGCCTATGGCATTTACTGAAAGATCCGGACTGATGTCCTCACTCTTGCAGCGTGGGCAGAATCTCACTGGATCTCCTTAATCTTCAACTCTCCTCTATGGGCGCTTTCCATCTCTGTCTCGAACTCTATTTTTATGGCGTTTTTGAATATTGGTCCGTCCAGAACTATGGTTTCGTACTCTCCTCCTTCTCCTGCCACGTGGAACCCTGTATGCTCGTGAAGTTTTTCTAACGCCTTGAGATCTATTGATTGGAGTTTTTTCCCTAGCCATCCTTCAGTTAGGCCATCCGCGGCAACCCGGGTCATCCTGATGTCAAAGTCAGCCTCTATCATCTGTCTCAAGAGCTTCACCTGGTTCTTGTGCCATAATGGGGCGAATGTTTTCAATCCTAGTTCATGAGCCATCCTATTCACTCTTTCGTGTTGGTAATCTGACGCGAGAGCACCTACACCTATAGCGTCGATATCATACCTTATTTTTGCCTCTTTCAGGAGTTCTTTGAGATCTACTAGTTCTTTCTCTTTCTCTCCTTCAGTCCTCTGAACAAGAAGTGGAAATCCTAATGATTCCGCCTGTTTTTCTAATAATTCTTTTGAGGGGTTCTGGAACATCCAAGAATCTGGGTTCTTTGGCAGAAGTGATAGTAGGCAGCATACGTCCCAGCCTTGTTCCAGGTAATACCACAGAGTTGCTGTGGAGTCCTTACCGCTGCTGAATAGTATGCCTATTCTCATTCTACAATGATGGTGCCTTCCATGTCCATGTGGCCTGAGCCGCAGAAGACGTTGCACCCGTAGTTGAACTCTCCAGGCTCTCCTGTCTCGAACTCGACCAGCTCTGACGCGCCAGGAGCTATGGCTCCTGTATTGATTCCAAACTCAGGGATTGAGACGCCGTGGTCCACGTCATCTGATGTGAACAAGACACTCACTATTGAGTTGGCGGGAAGGACGAGAGGGTCTGGATCGAATCCGAATTGGAACATGTGAACTTCGAACTCTTCCGATTCATCCACGATCTCTGGGTCCTCTAGCGTATCTGGATAGTTAGGCCAGTTCGTGTTCTGGATGTTACTGTCAGTATCCAGATCCTCAGTCGGAATAAGCTCAGCCTTCTGTTCTGTGTCTGGAAGGTCCTCTTCAGCATCTGGTGATTTAGGCACAGGAGGAGGCAGGTCCTTGACTGGTGCGTTCATAGGTTCAATAAAGGTATTGTCAGGGGTCTTACACTGTCTAGGATATGATTCCATCACAGGGAAGTTTGCGTCGACACACTCTGCGAAAGATGTGACTCCTTTGGCCTTTTCCCGTGCGATATCCTCTGCGTTTTGGCATGCAGCCAAGAATATGATTATGAATACCAAACCCATTACAATCTTCTTCATAATAACCCCTCCTGTGAGAGGTCTGCTAAAGAGTTTTTAAGATTTTGCTAATTCTTCAAGGGCATCTTTTACTGGAGGGAGCGCTTTGATCCATCTCTTCTTGTCTTCTGGAGAGCGTTCCTCAAGTATGAAAGCTAGCTCAGACGCCACGTAGAAGGCGGCAGTCTTCTCAGAATCCAATTCTCCCCCTGACAGTAGGACCCCGACATAATCTCTGTAGAAAGATTGTATGCAGCTAGTTTCCTTTAAATGCTCTACTGCAGCTTGGGTATAATCAATGTCCGGATATTTTTTTGTGAGGTATTCTATTGTGTTCATCTTTCCCTCCGCAGGTACTCTCCCCTGTCAAGCATGTTCTTCAGGAACATCTTATTCTTTACCTTTATGTCGAACTTATTCTTTATGATTCCGTATCCTAGGATGCTACCCTCTTCGTCCGATACCAGGGCGGGCTCTCCTGTCTTGAACTCGTCAGTTTTCCAAACCCCTTGCATGAGGGTGTCCCTGCCACAGAGGAATAGCCATGCTGATTTCTCATCTAGGACCACACGTCGAGACTCTTGCTTTGACAGAAGATCTATTAGTGCGGGGGTTGGTCTGAATCCCTGTTTCTCTTCTCCTAAGAATATGCCTGCACTGAACGGATCTTTCACCTCTTTCAGGATATCTTTGGGGTCGTAGAAATATCGTTTGCCTATGGTCACTACGTGTTCAGGT
>JAAOYH010000091.1 GCA_018221245.1 Candidatus Woesearchaeota archaeon | reverse complement strand
GCTTCCGATCTGCTGGAGAATAGGCCTCTCTCTACGAGGCTATCGAGAACTTTCAGAATCTCTTCAGGGAGACGGACATTGACGGTCTCCAGCACATCTTTGTGTTCCAAGCGTGTTACCTCTGTAGTGCTCACGTAGTGTCATAATCACGTGAACACTGTCATCACTGTCATTACTGTTCGAACGTATGACTAGCGTAGTACCGTATCTTCTTATTTATAAAACTTATGCAAGCGCTCAGAGCTAACATTTTTAAACAGGCCGGACGGGGAGGTATCATGCGACTTCTCATATTCGGACCACAAGCAGCAGGTAAAGGCACACAGGCAGAACTCCTAGCCAAAGAGCTAGGGATAACTCACATCAGCACGGGCGAACTCTTAAGAGAAGAGGTCCGTGCAGAGACTGGAATAGGCCAGGAGATCAAAGAGCTGATGGACAAAGGAGACCTGATCACGGAGAGGATAACGAACCAACTCACCAAGGAAGCAGTAGACAAAGCTCCTGAAGGCTTCATTCTCGACGGATATCCAAGGAGCAAGACCCAGTCAGAGTTCCTGGACACAATCACCCCAATAGATAAGGTAATTCTCATCGAAGTCCCTGACAAAACCAGTATTGAGAGGATTTCTGGCAGGAGGGAGTGCCCAAAGGGACACGATTACCATATCAAATACAAGACTCCTAAAGAGGAAGGCATCTGCGACGTAGATGGATTGCCTCTTGTACCACGTTCTGACGACACAGAAGAGGCCACCAAGCACAGGCTAGATATATATCACAACGAAACAGAGCCCGTCTTCGAGCATTACAAAGATAAGATTCTCAAAGTGAATGGTGAACAGGAGATAGAGAAAGTCTACCAGGACATCATCGCTGCCCTACATCGATAATCGCCTGCTCGTACAGACACTTGACAGCTATCGTGGCGTATGATCCTTTCTTAAGGGAAAACTTCAGGATTTGTTTGGACTTCCCTTCATTCAGCTCATCTGTCTCTCTAGGAGACGCGCTGAAGTTTTCTAGCGAGACGAACGCTTGACGTGCAGTCCCTTCAAGCGTGAGAAACGGAATTGCCCTTACCACGAACTGTTGCTGCTCTATATTTTCCTCTTTTAGAATTGCCTCGTAACGTTCCCTGAAGGGTGAGTCGAGATCTGAATCAAACCCTATCATGGGCAGCTGTACTGGAGGTAAGTCCCCAGTTGGTAAGACTATAGGCACTGGACCCTCTAACTTCGTCGGTTCTTCGATGATTGACTCTATGTGCTGTGACAGGACCTTGTTCCACAGCAGGCTCTGGTAAGCGTGGACGTATAGCAGAAGTATGTTTCTGGGTAGTTTCAGCAGGGCACCCACGTAGTCATTGTCCTTGCTGGTGAGGTGCGCTTCCAAGTGGTTGCCTTTCTCAGGATCTGTCTCGACTATCTTCTCAACCGCCTTGTCGAACTTTCCTTGGATGAGAAGTTTTCCTATTACTGTATTGAATGATGAGAATCTCTGCTCGTCGAAATAATTGGGAATCACCGTCTTTTCCTGTAGTAATGGACCTAGTTCTCTCACAATGATGATGAACTTGTTCTCATCGAGCATCCCAAGTCTCAACCTATCAGGGACACGGCCTAGAACTTTTATCTTGAGACGTGAGCTGACAAATTTTTCTAGGCGCTTCTCTATCTCCTCACCACCCTGCACTGATACGTACTGTCTCGTAACTGCGAGAGCATCTTTAGTGCCTGCGTATCCACACCTGTTTCTGGGCGTCTTGAGGAAATCTGCTAGTTCTTGCACAGCACGTTCTGTGGTGCAGCCTTTCTTCTCTAAAAGAATTAGAACGTGTTCGCCGTGTGCGATGAGGTCGTGGTTAGCCACCTCCTCCACCAGGAAATCCTCAGGTATTGTCTTGATACGCATGCTACAAGGAGGACTTCCCACGTTTATTAGGGCTTCGTTCCTTGAGACCTTCAAGAATACTAACGATCTCGTCTATCGTCGCGTTATATTTTGCCACACCCTCTAATGCTGCTGCATCTGAAAGAATATCATAAATGCTCTCTACTTGAAAAACATCTCTTATTTGATCTAGTCGTCGTTCCTCAGTTAGATTTCTTCTTATCACATTATATCCCTTATTAATTGATTTAATTTGGTCACATGCAAAATCTTCATTACCCTCAGGGACTTTTATTTTGAAATCTCCTGTGTAAATATAATCTTCATTAAAATCTTCTACTTCGTAGGTATTTCTTCCGAATTTAGTATCAAGGACTCCCTGAAGATACTTAAGGTTGATTGTCTCTCCAGCAGCTATATCTATTATGACCTCTCCCTGAGCATATTCGTGTTCCTCATTCATAGTTATCGGAACTCTTCACAGTATAAAATCATTCCTAGGAACACTTAAAAACACCCTATGTCTCTCGAGAAGGGTGGACTCGTAGCTCAGCTTGGATAGAGCGACGGCCTCCTAAGCCGTAGGTCGAGGGTTCGAATCCCTTCGAGTCCGTAGTGGTAATGCTAAAGTTCCGGCACTGGGCACTCGAGACGCTGTTAGTCGGCATATTCATCGTCGCCCTGATTACTTGGCAGCTAGGGTTCCATGATATTGTTGGTGTGCTCGCGGATGTGAGCATATTCTTCTTGGGCTGCTACCTGGTAGTCTCCCTGCTTCTCGCTCTGGGGCTCACTTTGAAGTGGATGCTCGTCCTGAAGAGCCAAGGTATGCACGTCCCATTCCATAGGCTGTTCGCCTACAGACTAGTGGGGTTCACTGTAGGATATCTCACGCCGACGATGCACGCAGGGAGCGAACCCATCAGGGCATTCCTCCTGAAGAGGGAGGGGATACCTCTGGATAAGGCGTTCTCCAACGTGATAATAGACAAGAGCATCGAGCTCCTTGCAAATGTCCTGTTCTTCTTCTTGGGCGCTCTACTCATACTGAACAGTGTACTCGTGGATAAACCTACAAAGATATTCGTCCTTGGTGCTAGTCTTGTCCTTATGCTCCTTATGGGCCTGTTCATAGCAGGTATCCTTCACAAGAAGAGTATGTTCTTACGAACCTTCAGGTTCTTGAGGCTGCACAAGTTCAAGAGGTTGTCGCTGGTTGAGGGAAATCTCGTCAAGGTCGAGCGTCAGGTGGGAGATTTCTATCGTAAGAAGAAGAAATATTTCCTGGGTCTGTTCGTCATGATGATGGGCCTCTGGGTCCTGATGTATTTCGAATACAGGTTCGTCCTTCTTCTTCTGGGTCAAGAAGCGAATGTCGTCCAGATATTTTTGATACTCACAGGCGTGGGAATAGCATACTCTATCCCCATCCCTGCAGCGATGGGTACTCTTGAATTAGGTCAGCTATCTGCAGCAAAAGTATTGCAGCTAGGATCCGTCCTTGGTATTGCTCTCGCATTCATAATCAGGGCGCGTGACCTCTTGTGGACCATGCTGGGTCTTGTCTTCATGGGATTCTATAATTTCAGGTTCAGAAAACTTGCGGCTGAGAGCTCCCAAATCGAGAAGGATTTCGAGAAGGGTAAGCTATACAAGCGGAGGAAGGTATGATAATAAATGAAGGTCTCAGGATAGCACAGAGGGCACGTAAGGTCAGAATTAGTGGGTTCACCAAGTACAAGGGCACTCCTGACGAGATATGCAAAAAGATAATTGAAGATGCGTACAATGGAGAGTATCTCAGAATCAGTTCAGGTCATTTCTGCGAGTTCTACGTCCGCGACTTCGCACTCGTTGCAGAAGCAATGCTCGGCCTAGGATACAAGGATATGGTGGCTAGCACTCTCAGGTATGCTCTTGACAATTTCAAGGCAGCAGGAAAGGTCACAACCAGCATCTCTCCAGATGGCGAGCCTTTCGATTTTCCAGCTTACGGTCCTGACTCTCTAGCTCTTCTCTTATTGACTATCAGACGAGTCAAGTTCAAACTTTCAGGTTCAGACAGGAAGTTCCTTCAGGGTGAAGTGGACAGGTTCGTCTCTGAGGTAGTTGACAAGCAGACGCTTCTGCCCTACAAGTACAAGAGATTCTCAGCCATCAGAGATCTCGCGAAAAAAGCTGCTTCCTGCTATGATGCGACCATGGTGGGCGTGGTGGCCTGCGAGGCCCCTAAGCTGAAACTCAAGTTTCCCTTCTCCGAGAACCAGGTCAAGGATAGGATTCTGAACACATACTGGAACGGGACCTACTTCTTTGCGGACACAAAGAGACAGCGCATAGTCGCAGGAGACGCGAACGTTTTCCCATTCTGGACAGGGCTTTTCACGGACAAGAAGATGATTGCCTCCGCTATGACTAGCATCGGGGCTGCTGGACTGGACGATCCGTTCCCTCTCCGTTATGTTAGCACTCTCGATAAGTCCCGTGAGAAGGTAAGCCTTCACTTCACGGACTGGTTCGCTCCCGACTACGAGACAGATAGTATCTGGACTCATCTGGGACTGGCCTATCTGGAAGTCCTCTCAAAGGTAGATAAGAAGCGCACGAAGATGCATCTCAACTCTTACACCAAGCTTCTCAAGACCTACAAAACATGGCTGGAATTATACGATAGCCAGGGCACACCCTATATGAAGTTCTTCTATGTAGCTGATGAGGGCATGAGCTGGTGCGCGTCGTATCTTTGGCAGATGAAGAATGCAAGGAAGAGATAATCATTTCCCTTTCCTTATGCGCCTGTTCTGAAGAATTTTTCCTTTCTCTTTCAGTATACGTGCTATGTTCAAGATGTGATGTCTCAGCTTCTGCTTCTCTCCCATCGCTCGAGTCTTTCCTGCCTTGACATCGTCGAGAAATTCAGCCCATGTTGCCGCTTTGCTCATCACGAATGCTGAGCCTAGCATCTTCACTATGTGACCATCTGAGCCCCCTGCTAGAGGTTTCTGGAGCTCCACTCCCCATCCTATTGCCAGCAGGTTTCCCCTATGTGGAAGCGCCTGGTTGATCACCTCTATCGCGTCGATATATCTTAAGAGCTGGGGCCTCTTCTTGAAGTATAGGTAGCTTCTCCTCATCCCTACAGCGAAAGGATGCGCCAGGACCGTGACACAATGCTCTCTGCTCAGTTTCTCTAGGAGCTCCTGGGCTCGTATTCCTGTCTTTCCTCCTCGGATGGAGCTCTTGCTTTTGATATGACGCGCGACGTTCGCCTTCCAGAACCTTTCAAGATCCTTGACGTTGTAGAAGTACACCAGGATGTCCTTGCCCTCTCTCGTGGTGATCTCTACTCCTGGCTTTATTCTTCCATGTTCCAGTTTGTCTGCTTCTAGAACTCCTTTTATGCTATTGTGATCTGTTAGTGCTACGTAGACGCCTAGGTTTCTGGCGCGCTCGATTATGTTCTTGACAGGCGTACTCGAGTCGTGGCTGTACCTGCTGTGGAAGTGCATATCTACCAACATGTATCTCTTGGTCAGAGCACGGATGTTTGGTGTCTCGAATTTTACGTTCACTGTACTTCCTCGTCAAGTATTCTCTTTACTGCGTGGCCATCTGCCTTTCCACGGACTTCCTTCATTATGTCTCCCATGAGACCGCCTGCTCGAATCCCTGGATTGGCTTGTATTACCTTCTTTATTATTGCTCTGAGCTCGTCATCAGATAGCTGTCCGCCAAGGTCTTTGGTTAGTTCTAGAATCTTATCTGGTGGAATGTCTTCTTTTGCAGCCTTCTCCAGTATCAGTTTGATTGCGGAGCCAGTTATTTTGCCCTCGTTTATACTTTGTAGGAGCGGCATGACGTGCTCATCTGTTATGTTCTTCTTGAACTTTGAAGATATCTCTTGTGGCCATTCTATGAGCGCGTTAGTAAGGAGCTTGTAGCTGATGTTCGGGTATTTTTGGTGCAGCTCCACTATTGGAATGTCCATCTCGACAATCTTCTGGGCCAGGTCCTTTGAGAGTCCTGTTAACATCTCAGTCTGCTTGACCTTCTGTGTCAATAATTTTGGTGGCTTTACATCCTTAGGGATATCTACGAGAGGTATGTCTGTCTCAGGGTACATCCTTGCCCCTCCAGGCATTGGCCTGAGGTATGAAGTTGTTCCGTCTTCGTTTGCTTTTCTTACCTCGTTAGGGACTCCCTTGGAAAATGCTTGCAGTCTTGGGATTAACGCTTCTGTGAGCAGCTCTTCTGCTCCTTCTCCTATTACTATGATGAACGCATCTTTTTCTGAGCAGTCTAGCTGTCTCTTTATCTCCATCTCTTTGGCACCTACTCCGTACTTGCCGAGTTTCTCGTCGGAGTGGATGATGCCTCCGAACCCTCTAGTCTTAGCGAGTCCTGCCAGTTCTGTGCCTAGCCTGTATCCTGGATAGAGCTCTTTCCCTAGCTCTCCAGATAACCCTTTGAGTGTAATACCTACTGCCTTGCGACCCTTCTTTATTGCCGAGCTTATGAAACCTAATTCTGAAGATTTGAACTGCTCTGTCAAGTCAACAGGTTCACCTGCTTGGATTTCTGTGCCCATGAATGATAGTATCGCTAGTTGCCTCTTGACCTCGTTCTCTACTAACATAGGAATCATCTTGAGATCCTGTGCTCCCTTGATCTCTATCCTCGCGCCTCCTTCTATCGAGACATTCACGTCCTGCCTGATGGTTCCTAGGCCTCGTTTTACTCTTCCTGTAGATCTTAGTATCATCCCTAGCGTAGCAGCGACCTCTTTCACCTGCTGCGGTGTCTTGATATCTGGCTCGGTGGCTATCTCTATTAGTGGAATTCCTAGTCTGGAGAGGTTGTAAGTGTCCTCTTCTGCAGTTCTGGAGATTATCTTGGCTGAGTCTTCTTCTACACAGACTGTCTGTATCCTCACGTCCGAGTCTGGGATGGTCCCTCCTAGTGCTATGAGTGTAGTTCTCTGGAAGCCTGCCACGTTAGATCCATCCACTATTGTTTTTCTCATGAACTGGACCTTGTCTTGTATATGGCTGTTGAATATTTTTGAGACCATGACTGCTGTCTTGATTGCTTCTGGATTCACAGGGTGTGGGGGCTCTTCGTCTAATTCTACCAAACAGCAAGCACCATTGAAGGCTTGGTATGAGAAGCTCTTCTGTTTCGCTTGCTCGTGCGCCGCTGCGACATCCACTTTTCCTGTCTCTCCAGCCGTAGCACGGATCTTTCGAGTTATTGTGATATCAGGTTCCTGCTCCACTATCTTTGCAGGGCAGTCGCAGAACAGCTTCTTGCCAGCTAATTGCTGGTGTATTTCGAGCCCAGCCTTGAAGCCAAGCTTCCCCCAGTCTTCCATACAGACCTGGCCTCAGTCGAGCTTTTTATAGTTTCGGTAACTTTCCCCTTGGAAACTAGCTTTCTCGACGGAAAAAAATGGCAATATATAAACAGCAGATGATTCGTCTCGCACATGACTCCTAAGAAAGAGACACCTCTCAAGGTTGCTGAGGCCAACCAGGACGACATCAACAAGGGTATCGTCAGGATGGACACTAATTTCATGAAGCAACTAGGCATCAGACCAGGTAATATAGTGGAGATCCAGGGCGAGCGAACCACAGTCTCTATTGCAGACAGGCCTCTTCCGGGAGATATAGGGATGAACATCATCCGCATGGATGGCCTAGCAAGAAGGAACGCGAAGACCACCATAGGAGAGATGGTCAAAATCAGGAAAGCAGATGTTGTGGAGGCGAAGAAAGTCACGATCGCGCCTGCCAGGAAGGGCGTCATGATTAGGGCGAGCCCGCAGATTTTCAAGCGCGGGCTTCTTGGCAGACCCGTAATGAAAGGCGATATTGTCTCTCTTGGCGGAACTCGTAGAAGACGTAACACAATGGAGTCCAACCCGTTCTTCGACGACGTGTTCAGTCAGGTCACAGAGGACGCGTTCATGGGACTTGGTGGCTTTGGTCTTGGTGACTTGAAGTTCATTGTAGTAGAATCATCTCCTGCCAGAAAACCTGTCCTGATTACTGAACATACCCAGATCATATTCAACCCTGAGGCTGTCGAGGTCAAGGAGGACCAGGAGTTTGACGTCACTTACGAGGATGTCGGCGGATTAGATGATGAGCTTGAGAAGATTCGCGAGATGGTTGAATTACCTTTGAAGCACCCTGAGATTTTCGAGAGATTGGGTATTGAGCCTCCAAAAGGAGTATTATTGCATGGCCCACCAGGTACTGGAAAGACGCTCTTGGCAAAAGCTGTTGCAAACGAGACTAATTCTAACTTCATCTTGATTAACGGTCCTGAGATTATGTGTGTTGGAGAGGACACGCCAATATTCACCAATCCTCGCGGATTCATGAAAATAAAACAGCTCTTCAAGAACGCGAAAGGAAAGTTTGTCCAGAAAGGGAAGATAAACGTCATCGAGCTTGATGAACCCATAAAGAGTTATGGCATGCACAAAGACAAGCTCACAAAAGTAAATATCACACATATTGCAAAGCTTAAGGCTCCCACTTATAGACTTAAATTCAGCGACGGAAATACTATCGATACGTCTCACAACCAACCTTTCCTCGTCATGGAGAATGGAAAACTCAAGTGGACAAGGACAGAGGAGCTTTCTGAGGGATCTTTCGTCGCAAGGGTTAACCAGCTTGACCTTCCGCGCAAAAGCAGAAGGCTTACAGTACCTGAAAACATTGTCGGGATACACAGGCGTTTCTCATTAGGAAGCAAAAATCTTTCAAGGAGCAATTTCATCAGCCTCCCAAAAAAAACAACTCCTGAGATTATGGAATATGTGGGCTTGCTCTACGCAGAGGGAAATATCTCCAAGAAAGGAGATGCGATAACATTCTGCAATACGGACGCCACCTTGATAAAACACCACAATAAACTGCTAAAGTATCTTTTCGGAATAACTAAGCATAAGGAATACAAGGATGGACGAGTAGTGGTTTACTCTAAGACATTGATTGCTTTCCTGAAACAATTTGGTCTAACGCCAGGAAAAAAAACTCCTTCTGTGCCTGAATTCTTCTATTCGCTTCCAGAAAAAGAGATTGCATCATTCATCAGAGGTTACTTCGATGGCGATGGGACTGTTGGATTACAAAAAGTCAAAGGATATGACTATCCTACACCCAAGCTCTACAGCAGGTCCAGAAGTTTTCTCCAGCAGCTTCAGGCACTCATGATATTAAAGCTCCGTATCCAGTCTAAAGTCCTTACTCATAACAATCCTAAAGGGAAGATGTATGTCCTATCCGTCAGAGGATATGCGGGTAGGGAGCTTTTCTGGAAGAAAGTTGGCTCATCCATGCCCAGAAAGGCACGGTTACTTGCTAAGATAACCAAGAGCAAGAAGAAAAGAGAGTTCATGAATATTCCTACACCCCGACTCCTTCTTGATCAACTGAGGAAAAAAGTCCCATATAAGAAATATAGGAACAACGATTATTACGTGTATGAAAAAGGCAGGTTCACGCGACACGCGCTCAAGAAGATATTCTCTATAGCTGAAAATGCTAGTATCATAACAAAAAATATCAAGCAAGAGTTCGATACTCTGATGCGTACGGATATTGAGTGGGAAAGGATAGAAAGTAAGAGATTTGTGGGTGAAAAAGAACTCTATGACTTCACTGTAGACAAGGATAATTTCATGGGCGGACATTTATTGCTGCTACACAACAGCAAGTACTACGGCCAGTCTGAGGAAAACCTCAGAAAGAAGTTCGAGGACGCGGAAAAGAACGCTCCTTCTATCATTTTCATCGACGAGATAGACGCTATCGCTTCTAAAAGAGAGGAGAGCAAGGGAGAGGTCGAGAGGAGAGTTGTTGCACAACTGTTGACCATGATGGACGGCCTTAAGACCAGAGGAAAGGTCGTTGTGATTGCAGCGACGAACATACCTAATCAGCTGGACCCTGCGTTGAGAAGGCCAGGAAGGTTTGACAGGGAGATAGATATCGCTGTACCCCAGGCGCCATCTAGGGAGACTATACTCAAGATCCATACTAGGAACATGCCTCTGGAAGAGAAAGGAAAGGCAAAGGTGAATCTTACAAAAATCGCTGAGATCACCCACGGCTTCGTCGGCGCCGACCTGTCGGCATTGGCAAAGGAGGCTGCCATGATAGTTCTTAGGAAAGTTATCCCAAACATAAGCTTTTCAGAAGACGAGGACGAGCTTCCGGCAGAGCTTCTTGAGAAACTCATCATTACACAAGAAGATTTCATGGAAGCTCTCAAGGTAGTACGACCATCAGCACTGAGAGAGGTTTTCATCGAGATTCCTAACGTCCACTATGATGACATAGGTGGACTTGAAGGTGTAAAGCAGGAACTCATAGAAGCTGTAGAGTGGCCACTCAAACATAAAGAGGCATTCACTCGCCTTGGCGTGAGTCCTCCAAAAGGAGTCATGCTCTACGGACCTCCTGGAACAGGCAAGACTATGCTCGCAAAAGCTGTTGCAAAGGAATCTGAAAGCAACTTCATCCTTGTGAAAGGACCAGAGCTTTTGTCGAAATGGGTCGGCGAGTCAGAAAAAGCAATGAGAAAGATCTTCGAAAAGGCGAGACAGACATCACCCTGCATCATATTCTTTGACGAGATAGACTCTATAGCACCGCACAGAGGTGCTTCATCCGAGAACGAGGTGACCGAAAGGATGGTCAACCAGATGCTCACCGAGATGGATGGCCTTCAGGAACTGAACGATGTGGTAATCATAGCCGCTACGAACAGGCCAGACATGGTGGACACCGCTCTCCTCCGACCGGGAAGATTCGACAGGATACTACTAGTTCCCGTCCCCGACAGAAAGATGAGGAAATCTATATTCAAAGTCCACCTCAAAGATATGAGTATCGCCAAGGATGTCTCTGTTGAGAATCTTATCAATGAGACCGAGGGTTACGTTGGTGCGGACATAGCTGCTGTCTGTCGTGAGGCCGCCATGCTTGCTCTGAGAGATGATATCAAGGCCAAAGAAGTTACCATGAAGTACTTCAAGAAAGCTCTTGATAAGGTTCCGCCTTCTGGGACTAAGGAGATCCAAGAGGCGTACCAGCAGCTGCAAGGCCAATTCAGGCAGGCGCGCGGAAAAGAGATGATGGCAGAGAAGCCTAGCTATTATGGCTAACCAATAATATCAGATAGCTCACTGCGGGCATTCTTCATTTCGCCTTCCATCAGCCTCTTTTCTCTCGCCTCTGCTTTTTCGTAAATATTATGGAAAAGAGCATCCACGCTTTCGCTGCCCCACTCATCCAGATTTTTGGAACCGCGCTTAACTATTAGTTGACAGGCTTTGCCCTCTATATAGCCACAAAGATTGAACTCAAAACCTTCCACACCAATTACATCGCTTCCTATCGAGTAGTACTTTAAATTACTTGTTCTCATAACATCTTTCCAATCATAGTCATTCCGATGCAGATAATTCTCAATTTTTTCCCTTTCTTCGTGTGTGAATGCCATGATACAGGAGAATCACATACCGAATATAAATCTTGTTGAGAAACTCTTATAACTCCGTGAATTTCACTCTTTCTTATGGGTGACTTAGGGGATAAGGTCAAGGATGCCAAGCGTGACGAGCTTATCGACACAATCATAGCCACATTATATGCTCGCGGAGTCAGAGGATATGGCGTCTCGAGGAAGATTCTCGACAATAATGTGGTCCAGCTCATAAAGAAAGAGCTCGAGAAGACTGAAGCGCCGAGAGAGCTCCAATCTGAGACAGAGTACCGGCTCGAGCGGTTCCGGGAACTGTTAGGAAGCCCTGAGACTGTCAAGACAGAAGTGCTCAAGCGCTCGAGGAGAGAAGATATCTCTTTCGAGGACGCGTTTGAGAAATTGTCAGAGAACTAGACTTGCTTTTCTATTGTCTCAATAGCGATCTCATATATGCTCATGTAAAGATATCGTGAGACATCTTCCCACCCTTTAACACTTTTCAGAACTTGTTTGTGTTCATGAGCTTTTGAACGGTATTTATCAAAGGAATCACTGAGTAATAATTCTTCTTGTTCATCTGAAACGCTAGCATATCTAGTTCCAATGTAAACCATCATATCAAACGCCTTAAGAGCTTTCGCATAATTCATCGCGTCCTTCCAAGACTCAAAAGATCTACCCGGCTCACAGAGAACGTTCATATTCTTTCCCTTTACACGTTTAGGAACATAAGAGACTGCTTCCTCAAATCCATGTCTTGATTGCCAGAGGATATCATCATCCCCTTTAGTGAAAAAAGCCGTTCCATCAGTGTAAAGCATGTTTATCTTGATGTCCAAGGACTCTTCCATAGAGAAGAGGGTTCCGTCGTCAAATATAAATGTCACGTAACGTTTATAAACAACCTGCAGTGCCACCCCACTAGGTGACAATATGAATATCGTAGGTTTCAATTTCACGAAAATTTTCGCCGAGCGAAGAAAAGCCGCTGTCGGCAAGATCAACATCACTAACAACATCTCTCTCAGAGACGTCAAGGAGACCAAGATAGGCCTCGGCGGCAACAGAGCAGCCATCAGCGTCCTATGGGCATTCCAGAGCAAGTACGGCCCAGATGTCGCAGACGTCAAGATGGAGGGAGAAGTTCTCATTCTAGAGGATCCCAAGAAGGCAGAGGAGCTGATAAAAGAATGGAAGACTAACAAGAGACTTCCTCCTGCGCTCGCACAGACCGTTATGAACCATGTCCTGGACAGGTGCAACATCCAGTCCCTATTATTGAGCAAGGATCTCAACCTGCCTAGCCCTGTGCCTCTTCCCAAGGTGAAGGTTGGTGTCGCGAAGACTCCCGCTAAGAAGACTTCTGTGAAAAAGAAGAAATGATCGCTTTGGCGCAATAGTCTTACATCCGTGCAGGCCTTAGTATTTTTCGTGATTTTCTTGGTTTCTTCGGAGGAGCTTTCTCCTTAGGAATTGGTTTTTTCTTGGCCACTTTCTTAGGTGTTTTCTTCTTTGTCTTTGGCGTTACCTTCTTCGGCGTTATCATTGGCGGCTCAGGCATTACTGGCAACGTCGGTTCAACCAAGACCTTCTTCTTCCAAACTCTCTTTATCTTTCTCACTGGAGGAGCAGGCATTACTGGCGGCGCTGGTTCGACCACTGCTTTCTTCTTCCACAGCCTCTTTATTTTTTTCACCGGCGGAGCAGGTGCGGGAGGCTTAGGAATTTTTACAGTTGGTCTCTTCAATTCCTTTTTCTCCTGTTGTCTTAGTTTTTTCACCTGCTTGTGCAGTTGGTTCGCTATGCGCTTGACATCGTTCTGTTCTTTGAGCTTCAGTTTGGCAATATCGTTCAGCACTCTTCTTTCTTGACGATTCATCGCCTGTATTTCGTGCTTTATGGATGCCAGTTGGATCTCCATTTTGCCCATCCTGTCGGAGACCTTGTCTATGTGCAGTCCCAGAGCGTCATCCCTGTGTTGTGAGTCTCTAACGAACTGGGTCACCTTATTTCCCGCATCTTTTATTTTGTCGATTCCTTCCAGGGCTTGGATGCAGTTCGCCACGTCCTCTTTGACCTCGTTGAGCATTCCTATGGTCTCTTCAGTGGCCTCTTCGTTTTCCTGCATCGCTGCGGAGATGTCTTCCTTTGTGGCCGCGCTGTCGAATCTGGTGCTGATGGCGGTCATCTTGGCTATTGCCTCGTCCATATCCTTCCGCACCTCTTTAGATACTCTCTCTGTGAATTCTATCTTCTCAGAGCTCTTCTTTATCTCTCCATAGATCTCTTCGACTTTGTCCGCGTGCTGTTTTGCAGATCTGTCTATCTTCTCTATGTCAGACAGGTTCTCTTTCGCCTCTTTGTTCAGCTTGGCTACCTGATCGACGCCTCTGAAGATGTTGGTTTTCCTCTGTATCTCTCTCAGCTCTTCCATAACTTTCTGGTTGAGCTCTTTTGACTGCTCTATCTTGGCCATAAGCCCTTCCATCCTGGCATCCTGTTTCTCTAATCGGGCATAGAAGGTCTCTGGCTTGACCTTATCTACCATGTCGACCGCTTTGGTGCTCTTGAGCGTGATCTCTCTCTGTTCCTGCTCGAGCTGCCTTATCTCTGCCCGCATGTCGCCTACCTGTTCCGCGACTCGCATGAAGCGCTCGTTTATGACGTGTCTGCCTTCGTCTAGGGCCTGAATCTTGGCGGCAGTGTGTTCCCTGTTAGCTATCTCTTTAGGACTGTCTACAGGGATATCAAGCTCTTTTTGGACTTCGTCTGCCAGCTTCTGCATGTCTTTAGGCTTCTTTCGCCTGAACATCTTACTGTAGAACGGCTTCTTCTTATCTCCGAATGCCCGTGGCAGTTCGTATCTCACCTCTTTTGCCATGTTTGCTCACAACTCCTTTAGCTTTAAGTTTATTTCGTTCAGTTTCTCCCCTATCTTCTCAAGTGCTGCTTTGTCCTTCTTAGCTTTTGCTATCTTGAGGTCTCCCTCTAGCGAGAGCAGGCGTACCTTGAGGACTCGCGGCACCTTCTTTTCCTTGATCTTCTGTTTGGTGCTCGTCAGCTGTTTCTGGAGAGCATTGTATGATTTCGCCTTTCTCTTTCCTTTTGTGTGCTGGATCTCTTCCTTAGGTTCCTCTTTAGGCTCTTCAGGCTCGCCAGTTATTCTTCTCTGATCTTCATCTGATAGCTCTTCGAATGCTTTGGGAGGAGTTTGGACCTCTTCCTCGTAGTCATCTCTCTCATACTTCTTCCTCTCTATCTTAGCAAGCTTGATAGATTCCTCTATCTCTTCTTCTGAGACCAGATGGATCTCCCTCTTCTTGGGCTTCTTGTTTAGCTGTTTCCATATCTGCTTGAGGTGCGGCACCAGCTCTTCTAGGTAGACGTCTGTGACGCTGAAGTCTCCCTTCTTGAGTTTCTCGAGGGTCAGGTTGTACTCCAGGTCTAGGTCGAACACGTCCACTTCGAGCTCCTTGAGCTGCTCTACCTGGTACTGGATGTCTGCTAGTTGCTGGTTGTACTTCTGGTACTGTTCTAGCTCCTTATCACCTAGCCTGTGTGGGTTGTGGAGGAGCGGCCTGAACTCGACCATGTATGGCCTGCCTTTGTTGTACGCACTGTTCTGGACCATGCCCGTACCCGTCTTGGCCTTGATGACTCCATGCAGAACTGATCCTCCGTACTTCGTGGACAGGCGCTTGAGGTCTGACTCGTCTCTGGTCCTGACCTGTATCTCTGTGTTGATGTTTGCCTTGATCTCTCCCTTGAAGTCTGAGAGTACCTGGCTGATTAGGACGAGGCCGACACCCCACTTCCTGAACTCTCTCGCTGCGCGTTCTATCTGGAGCATTCCTGCGCCAGAGCCGCCGTACTTGGGCAGTAGCCTGTGGACCTCGTCGTATACCATGAGCATCTTGAGCTCGGGGCTTTCTTCGAAGTTGCTCTTGAAGACCTGTCTCACTGTGTTTGTGATGAAGACATCGTAGTCCTTGAGGTCCATCTGGTTGAGCGCGAATATGTGGATCTCTCCTGGCTTGGCTATCCCTTTGATGTCGATTATCTCTCTTGGGTTCGTGATGTAGTGTATGTTCCCGTCGAAGGCGGTTCTTCCTGTCCTGTTCATCATGAACTTCGGATACATATCGAGCATCT
>JAAOYH010000090.1 GCA_018221245.1 Candidatus Woesearchaeota archaeon | reverse complement strand
CGAGGAGCATGAAGGTCCTCAGGACAGATTTCAACGGTACCCCTAACGTCGGGCTGTTCGGCTATGCGACCACAGAATACCTTCTTTTAGGAGAAGCTCTCGGCGACAAGCTTCTTGAGAGAATCAAAGAGACCCTGGGCGTCAAGGACATCCATCAGGTCAGAGTAGCAGGAACAGACATGCCAGGACTCTTCCTTGCAGGAAACAGCAAAGTTGTTCTAGGCCCAAGTATCATGTTCGAGAGAGAACGAGAAGCACTAGAAAAACTAAAAATCCCACTCAAAATATTAGAGACCGAGCAGACCTGTCTGGGCAACAACATAGTCTGCAACGATAAAGGTGCGGTGATCAGCACAGGTTTCTCAGAAGAGGAACGTGCAGAGATAGAATCTCTATTAGGAGTTCCTGCAGTCAGGACAGATATAGCAGGGCTCTCAACTCCCGGAGCATTCATAATCCTAAACAAAGACTGCGGCGTAATTCACAGGGACGCGACATCGGAAGAGATCGCTACTGTTGAGCGCACCTTAGGTGTAAAGCTACAGGCAGCGACTGTGAACCTAGGAACCCCGTATCTTCACGCAGGGATAATCTGCAACAGTACAGGACTCATCGTCGGAGACGCATCCGGCGGTCCAGAGATCGTGCACCTGGATGACGCGCTTGGAGGCGAAGAATGAGCAAAGAAGAGATGTTCCAGGCAGAACTGCTCAACCACAAATTGGGACAGCTCGAGCAAGAGCTCAACACCCTAGATTCAAAAGCAGAAGAGATCCGCTCACTCAAGGACTCATTAGACAGGTTCGGCGAGATAAAAGAAAACGAAGAGCTACTAGTTCCCATCGCAAGGGGAGTATTTGCGAGCGCGACCAGTACCAAAGAGAAGAAGCTTCTTATTAACGTGGGCGCAGACGTAGTTGTAGAGAAGACTGCAGAACAGGTGCACCAGATGCTAGACACCCAGATAGCTCAACTAAGAGAGTACCAGGAGCGAGTACAGCAATCTTTTAATCAATCATTACAAGAACTGAAGACCTTAGAGAGTAGTTTCCAGGAGAAATAATATGTTCGGATTCCTAAAAGACAAGCTGAAGAAGGCAGTCAAGAAATTCTCATCCTCTGCCGAGGAAGCGGTCAAAGAGGAAAAAGTAGATGATAAGAACGAGATAGAAAAGGCCAAGAAGAAGGAGAAAGAGATCATCAAGAAGGTCGCAAAAAAAACACCTCCTAAGAAACCAACTCCTAAAAAAACAGTCGAAGAAGAGCCCAAAAAAATTCTGAAAGAAGAGAAACCGGGCTTCCTCAAGAAGATATTCCAGAAGAAAGATACTCCGGACAAGCTCGCAGACAAGTTCAGAAAAGCCGAGCAAATGGAGGACAAGAAGCGAGAAGAGATCGACAGGCGCGACAGAGTGATGGAGGCTGAAGAGCGCATCATCCAAAAGAAGGCTGACCTCGCAGAAGAGCTAGCAGAATCTGAAGATCTGAAAGAAGCAGAGAAAAAGATAGAGAAGGAAGAAGAGGTCGAAGACCTTGAAGAGACCATAGCAGAAGAGGTCGAAGAGGAAGAAGATCAGCTCGAACAGGACATAGAGGAACTCGCAGAGATAGAGGTTGAGATAGAAGAAGAGAAAGCCAAAGGATTCTTAGGCAAACTCAAAGACACATTCACCAAGAAATCACTCTCTCAGGAAAAGTTCGACGAGCTCTTCTGGGAGCTCGAGGTCGCGATGCTCGAGAACAACGTCGCGGTAGAGGTCATCGAGAAGATCAAGGAAGATCTGAAACACGAGCTTACCACAGGCAAAGTAAACAGAATGGGCCTGGAGGACATGATCCTACATAGATTAAGAGAATCTGTAGAAGAGCTGTTCGACGTAGAGACCTTCGACCTCATCAAACGCATCAAGAAAGCAGACAAGCCATTCAAGATATGCATGATAGGCGTTAACGGGTCAGGCAAAACTACGACATTGGCAAAGATGATACACCTATTCCAAAAAGAGAAGCTCACATCTGTAGTTGCCGCATCAGACACTTTCCGTGCGGCCGCGATAGACCAGCTACAAGAACATACAGACAAGTTAGGCGTGAAACTAATCAGCCAGGGATACAAGGCAGATCCTGCAGCAGTCGCCTATGACGCAGTAGAGCACGCGAAGGCACAGGGCCTAGACGTAGTTCTAATAGATACTGCGGGGAGATTGCACAGCAACAAGAACCTTATGGCAGAGCTCGAGAAAGTTGTGAGAGTTAGCAAGCCCGACCTGAAAATATTCGTGGGAGAAGCCATAACAGGAAACGATTGTGTGGAGCAGGCGAAGGTCTTCGACGAATTAGTAGGTATAGACGCGATCATCCTAGCGAAGGCAGATATAGATGAGAAAGGCGGTGCGGCCATCTCAGTAAGTCACGTCACAGGAAAGCCCATACTATACTTAGGCACAGGCCAGACTTATGACGATCTCGAACGATTCGACAAAGAAAAAGTGATTGAGGCTATAGGCCTATGATAAAAGCCATCATCTTCGACTATGATGGCGTCATTAAGAATTCTTTCCCGCATCAGCAAGAGATATATGGACTGATAGGAGATGCTTGCGATTTCTATGTTCCCGAAGATTATCAGGAATTCCGTGCATGGTATGGTGACAGGCATTACGAGGAGATACTTACCAAGACAGCGGGCCTGGATGACGCAGGCATCAAAGTCGCAGAGGGCATCTTCAGACGAGAGATAGCTAAGGGTAAGCCGTTAATCCACTCAGGCATCAAGGAAGTTATAGAGGAACTATCTCATAACCACCAGATGATACTGGTATCCGCTAACTACACTCATGAACTTTGGGAGAAGACAGTCAAGTGGGGAATAGTAGGATGTTTTGACCATATCAAAGGCGTGGATAGCTCAGATACCAGGAAACCCAAGAATGAGATGTTCCAAGATATTTTCGACGCTTGGAAATTAAGACCTGAACAGGTCGTCAGCATTGGCGACAGAGCCATGGACTATCTTGACGGGAAGGCTGCAGGCATAGATAACTTCATTCTCGCATCATACGGTTGGCCTTGCAACCTAGAAAAAATACCTGCAAACACTCCAATAGCTCATTCTCCAGAAGAGATTCCTGCAGCCATTGAGACCATCGTGAACGGCAGATAAATCAGTTCACCAAGTCATGCATCACAGGGTAGTGCTCTAGCCCTTGCTGTGCTATCTGTCTCTTTATTCCGTTGTATTTTCTTAGTAGGACCCTCTTTAGATCTGTAGGGCGCTTCACCAAAGCTCTTGGCAGATAAGTAACATGATACACAGCCCCAGAATTAAGTTCTGAGAGGAACTCATCGAGAGGTTGTTGAACAAATTTAAGGTCATGTTCCACGTCACCAAAATAATCTTTTGAGACTGTATACTGGTAACGCTTGGCCATGGTTCCCCCAATTATGTATAGAGTGTCCGAAACAGGCACTTTTTCCAAATCAAAATTTGATTTAATTCTTATGCTATCATCAAGAGAGTCATGGAGTGTTTGTATACCATTGAATAACACCTGCATCTCTCCAGAGTGTATATGGTATAGCTCTGCATTAGTCACTTTTCCAGTTCTGGTCAGTTCGCGAAGATATTCTGCATAACTCAAGAGCTTCTCTAGAAGACGTCCTGCTTTTGTAGGAGTCTGAGATTCCTCTTTTATCAGGTCGGGGATATCCTCAGAAAGGTACAATCTCCCCCTGTAATCGAATCCTATAGCCTCGCCCATCCAACTGAACATCCGCAAATAGACGTTTTAAACTCTCCGGACAATTCCTGGAACAACAGGGGGGAGGACCCTCGAATCTTGTTAAATCAATACAAAAAAACACAACCACACTTGATCAGTCACTCATAAGAAAACTAAAAATAGGAGGCAAATTATATATGATTATGAACGGGAAAAAAGTTGCGTGGGTAACAGATATTCACCTAAATTTCCTTGGGCGTCAAGGTCTTGAAAAATTTATAAGTTCAATCCAAGAAGTATCGCCAGATATACTGTTGATTGGGGGAGATATTGCAGAAGCACCTGATGTTTCTTCTTATTTACTAAGATTAGAACGGTCTCTTGATTCACATATTTGTTTTGTACTTGGAAATCATGATTACTTCAAGGGCTCATTATCTCAAGTCGGAGAAGAAGTTCGCAGAATCTCAAATGCGTCTGATAGACTTTTTTTCCTCGACGACATACCTTATGTTGAATTGACGAAAGATGTTGCTTTGGTGGGACACAGTGGCTGGGCGGACGGGAGATTAGGCAATTATGATAGATCTCCTGTATTTCTCTACGATTACATTTTGATTGATGATTTTAGAATGCTCAGTAAAGCCCGAAGATTACAAAAACTGAAAGAGTTAGGAGATGATGCAGCCTCTCAACTAAAAGATAATATCGAAACCGCTCTTAAGCACTACAACAAATTGATATGTTTGACACACGTCCCGCCTTTTAGAGAATCATGCTGGCACGAAGGGAAAATATCAGATGATGATCATCTGCCTCATTTTGCATGTAAAGCCGCAGGAGATGTCATGAGACAAATCATGGTTTCGCGGCCAGACGCTCATCTAACTGTTCTTTGTGGTCATACGCATAGCTATAGCAGGGCTAAAATTCTTGAAAACCTTGAGGTTATCACAGGTGACGCTGAATATGGACGACCAAAGATACAGAAAATATTCTATCTCTAGGCAAGTTTTACAATCTACGGAAGAATGCAACTGCCTCGATGGAGAACACGGCGTTTGGGTGCCTTAACGTCCGGCCATCATTTGGTCATATAAATTGCGAACCTCTGGTAGTTCTAATCTGTCGTACACATACTTGAAAAAAGCACCGAGGTTTTCATAACCCCTTTGTTCATATAGTCTAGCTTGCAGGGCCATTTCCAAACGATCAATGTCTTTGACAAAAATCGCTTCTGGAGTGACTTGGTTTTCATATTCCTGCCAGGATTCCATTATAATTTCAGAGTTTTGAATCCCTGACAATATTTTCTCGACCCCTTCTAGTTCCCTTCTAGATTTTTCTTCAGCACTCACACCATCTCGTGGAGTTATATCTCCTGAGTAAATCTCACCTATATCGTGGAATAGAGCAAGTCGCATTACCCTAAATGAATCCAAATCTTGCCTGTGCCTCTCTGCTATCATGAACCCCAAAGTTGCCACCTTATAGGAATGGTCCGCAACGCTTTCGCAATCTTGCTCAGAAACTCCATGATCTAGCCAGCCTTGTCTTGGAGTATTCATTAATTGAGCCATATCGTAGAAAAACCCAATTGTTGGATTGACATCATCTGGTTTATATTTCGAAGTGTGCTCGTTTGTTATCATTTAAAAGTGGTAGTTATTAAGTGTTTATAAAATAATACTCTAAAATCACCTCAAATCAGGCCGTAAATCTTCTATCTCCTCGTAATTTTGAGTGATTTCTTCATCTTTCATAATAGCCCTTACAGAATAAATTTTTCCATCCTTGTAGGAAACATTCCCTTTTCTATGATGATTGCAGAATCGTATGTTGTCGAAAGAGAGATGCCATTGTTTATCCTTTCCAAAGTATCCAAAATGCCTCATGGTATTTTTCTCATCATCAGACAGCTTAGAAAACTCTTCTTGCGTCAAGTGCAGGTTCAGATCAGGATTTACAGTGTAAACCAAAGCACCTTTCGCAATATTTTCATCCGCAAATAACCCAATGCCGTGGATCTTGCTCTCTCCCAACACAACTTTTACGTTGAACATGATATGGTGGTAATAAGGAGGTTATTATGGTTTTCTCCACTGGACACCCTCAACAAGCAGTTAATAACTCATTCTGGAACAAACTTAAAAACAATTCCAGTATCCTATAAGTTGCCTATCAGGCACACAGATAATATTACCATATAGAAAAAAATGGCCATAACCCACCAGAAAAAAGAGTATCCTGACAAGGAAATCCTCGAAAACCTGCACCCGTTCGTCAAAGAATGGTTCACAAAGAAATTCGAAGGATTCAGCCCACCCCAGAAGTACGCTATCAGGAATATCCAGCTCGGGAAGAACAGCCTGATTTCATCGCCGACTGGAAGTGGCAAATGCGTCACCCCAGATACAACCATACTCATAGAGAAAGATGGCTTTGCTCGCCTCGTTACGGGAAACGAACTTATTGACATGACCAAAGGCACACCTCTTGTCGCGAGTATAGAAGAGACTGGAGCACTTCATTTTGTTCAAGGTTTGAAGAGTCATTCTTTCAACGGCAATTTTACCGAGCGTCAGGATGCAATGGTGTTCCATGAGGAATACAACGGGGAAATCATCCGAATCAAGACCAGATATGGACGAGAAGTAAAAGTGAGTCCTGAACACCCCCTTCTCGTAGAGACTGATGATGGATTCTCCTGGGTACCCGCAAGAGAAATCCAACCTGGAGATAAAGTAGGGGTTCCACGCAGGGTTGAACTTCCGGAAAAACAAATAATTTTGCCAGTTGAACAGGCAATAGCTTCGATCAGAAAAAGCGCAAAATTTGTCGTCAATTATGAAGATTTCCAGCGTCTTAAACATAAAACGAGGAATTTCACAGTGTTCAATCTTTCAACGGAGGAATACTATCAGCTACAGCTCCTCTCAGGATTTACTATGGAAACTCTCGCTCAAGAGGCAGGAATAGGTCTCGCCACAACCCATCGTCTATTCAATCATCGCACTTCTTTCGGCAGCAACCTCGTTCACAGCATTTTCAAAAGGATCTCAGGAACAGAATTTGCCCAGAATCAGATTATGGTTCAAGGGCACAGCGGTGTTTGCACAGACTTTATGTTCCCGACAGAAGTGGACGAAAGGGTTTCTCGCTGGGTCGCCTTCGTCACAGCAGAAGGGTTCATAGGAGAATATGAATGTGGTGCAACAATCCACATTAGTCAGAAGAACCGCAAGAGTATGCTCCAAACATTTTTGAAAGAAACGAAAGAATTATTCAACCTGGAATTCGTGCAAAAGAATGAAAAAGATTTCGCAATTCAATCAACCTATGCTGCCCTGTTTATCAGTGCTCTCCTGGACATAAACACTGGCAAAGGACGTTACGTTGATCTTCCAGATTGGCTCCTCAACTGTTCGAAGAAGAGCAAGAAAGAGTTTCTCAGAGTCTTCTTTTCTCTTGAGGCTGAAGCACAACACAACTACATCAAGCTAGCTCAAGCATCCCAACAAAAAATAGAAATTCTTAACTATTTACTTTTGTCGCGAGGTATTTTCGCTTCACTAGGATCTTCAGAAAAATTCGCATCGAATACGGAAGCAAAAATCAAGAGGACATACCATACAATAACCATCCATGGAATCGCTAACCTAAGAAAAATGATTGAACTATGCATTGAACACCCTGCAATCCCCCAAATCACACAATATTGCAAAGGAGCACCCAGTGGAAAAACCATATGTAAGCATCGTTTCGACTATAAGAAAATAGGAAAACTCGCCGAACAATTCCCTAATCGTCCCTCCTTCGAGAAAGAATTGGGAACAGCTTACGAAGTCTCACGTAGAACAGGTTATATTACTGAAGATGCAATAAATAAAGTAATTCCACACACCCACAATTCACAACTTTTTCTAGAGTTAACACAAAAGACAGCACAAAACTTGATGTGGCTTGAAGTGCTGGAAAAAGAAACACAAATGTACGAAGGCATGCTTGTCGACCTCAGCGTGCCTGAATTAGAAAATTTTGTAGGTGGGCACGGAGGGATGTATCTCCACAACACACTCTCGGCATTCCTTGCAATAATCAACAATTTAGTAACACACGCAGATCTCGGAACTCTAGAAGAGAGAGTCTACTGCATCTACATCAGTCCACTAAAAGCATTAGCTAACGATATCAACAAGAACCTCACAGAACCACTAAAAGAAATCTCAGAGATAGCCAAGAAATACAACAGGGAGCTCAAGATACGAGTAGGCACGAGAACAGGAGACACCCCCCCAAGTCAGAAGGCAAGGATGCTCAAGAAGCCACCCCACATTCTAATCACGACTCCTGAAAGCATGGCCATCATGCTCACAACCATGAAGTTCAGCGAGATGCTCAAAAAGACCAGCTTCGTAATCATAGACGAAATCCATGCCATCGCAGAGAACAAAAGAGGCACACATCTTTCATTAAGCCTAGAGAGATTGGCCAGAAATGCAAAGTTCACAAGAGTAGGATTGTCAGCCACAGTCGCTCCGTTAGAAGAGGTCGCCAAGTTTCTCGTAGGGCTAGAAGACCCTGACAACGACAAGTTCAGAGACTGCCAAATCATAGACGTGAACAAGATAGGGAAAAACTCCGACAAAGAATGGACAAAACGCCTCGACATGAAAGTTATTTCTCCAGTCAAGGACATCATGAACGCATCCCATACAGAGATGCAAGACAAGATGTACTCACAAATACACAACCTCATACAAGAACACAGAAGCACATTAATCTTCACTAACACCAGAGCCGCAACAGAACGAGTCGTTCACCAGATGAAGGCACGGTACCCACGAGACTACGCAAACATTCTCGACGTAGACGAAGAACAAGACAAATTACAGAAAGCAGAAGGGTTCCAACACGAACACCTGGATGAAGAGGCCGAAATATACAAGATATCAGATGAGGCAAAGAAAGAAGAAGACTCTAAATCACTAATCGGTGCACACCACGGCTCCTTAGCCAAAGCACACAGACTCAAGATTGAGGACCATCTCAAGGAAGGAAAACTCAGGTGTGTTGTGTGCTTTGACGGCGAAACTGAAATCCTACTGGCAGACGGAACATGGAAAGCTATCAAAGATATCAAAGATAGCACAGTACAAGCTATAGATAATAATCTCAAATTGACAAAACGTGACATCGTAAAGAAACACAAAACTAAAAATTCCAAAAAACTCCTCAAAATCACCACAGATCTTGGCAAGAGTGTGAAATGTACACCTAACCATAAATTCATGGTCCTCAAAAACGGGCACGTTGTTTGGAAAGCTGCGTCTAATCTTATCCCTGGAGAGTTTGTCGCCACTTCTAGAACTCAAAAATACACACCCTTAAAATCTGCAGAACTTGAAGCACTCGCATTCTCTTCATACCCTAACTCTGCCATTCTTTTTTTGAGAAGCGCATTTCTCACTTTCTTGAAATCAAAAATCTCTGAAATTAAGTCCATCAAGAAATTTTACGCGCGTCTGAAAATACACATTAGTTACAATACATTCATTCAAGGCCTCAATGGTAACTATGGAATGCGACTTGGAGTGGTAAGGGCCATCACTCAAGCACTCAATATTTCATCAGAAGTACTTTTTGAGAATATCAGTTCAATCTCCTCTACAAAATATCGAATGCCCCCTCTCCAAATCTCTGAGAAACTGATGCGTCTCCTTGGTTTTATGGCTGCCGAAGGATATCTCTCTGAACGAGATCTATTCGTCAGTAATAAGGATGAAGAACTCCTCTCATACTATTCGCGACTCATTCTCGAACTTTCTGGCAAACCTCCAACTCGAAAATTGTCATCGACAGGCACACCTATATTGATGTGGACCTCAGGAATCCTTTGTAAATTCCTTCGGAAACTTGGCTTCCCGTACGGAAGAAAAGCACGGACTCAGCGACTTCCCCCTTGGATTTTCAGGCTCCCTCCCGCATATGCTCGAGAGTTCATTGCAGGATATTATGATGGCGATGGCTACCTAGAGAAGAAAAGTGAAAGGGTATATTCTGCAGGACTATGTACAACTAGTATCAAGCTCGCGACCGATTTCGTTAAATTGCTGGCCCGTGAAAACATACTTAGTTCCCTTCGCACACAATATTATGATGAAATACAAATATACAAAGGACGAGAGATAAAAAAGAAAGGTAACTTTCATACAGTGAGCGTTCTGGGAGGTCAAAATCTTCGAGAATTTGCTCATTTTCCAATCAAAAAAAACAAGAAGACACTTATGACAGTCTTGAAAACTAAGGGACACTGCAACAAAGATGTTATCCCAGATATCGGTTCCAATCTCAAGGAAGAAAGAGCTAGGATAGGAATATCAACCTATCAGATGCAGAGAGAACTATCCAACCCTATGAAGTATGAACGTGGAGAGCGCAACATAACAAGATTACAATGTAAACAAATTCTCTCAAAATACCACTCTCAAAAGGACAATTTACTGAATCTTTGCGATTCCGACCTGTTCTGGGATCGAATCAAAAACATTGAAACCGCAAGAGCTAGCAGACATGTATACAATATCGAAGTCTCTACAGAACACAATTACGTTGCCAATGGTTTTGTGGTGAAAAACTGCTCCACCAGCTTGGAATTAGGAATCGACATAGGTTTCATAGATTTAGTTATCTTATTAGGAAGCCCAAAATCAGTAGCCAGAGCACTACAAAGAATAGGACGATCTGGACACAAGCTCCACGCAGAAGCAAAAGGAAGAATCATAGTACTGGACAGAGATGATCTCGTAGAATGCAGCATGATTCTAAAAGCAGCGATGGACAGAAAAATTGACAGAATCAGTATGCCTCGTGCACCATTAGACGTTCTTGCACAACAGCTCTACGGAATAGCTATTGAAGAGATTACAGAAGTGGAGACAGCCTGGCGTTTAGTGAAAAGTGCATACCCATACAATACACTCACAAGAGAGGACTTTGACAAGACAATGGACTACCTCTCTGGAAAACACACCCAGCTCGAAGAAAGACATATCTACGCAAAAATATGGATAGATGAAGGAAAGTTCGGCAAGAGAGGAAAATTAGCGCGCTTAATCTACATGACAAACGTAGGAACAATTCCCGACCAGACAGCCATCGTAGTAAAGATCAAAGAGGCAGTCATTGGAACCATAACTGAAGAGTTTGTTGAACGACTCAAACCGGGAGATGTATTCGTACTAGGGGGAGAGCCATACGAGTTCAGATTCAGTAGAGGAATGACTGCACAAGTAAGAACCTCTGCAGGGAAAATGCCCACCGTACCCAGCTGGATATCAGAAATGCTACCACTGAACCACGACCTCGCCATGGAGATACAATCATTCAGGAAATACATGGACCAACAGTTCTCAAGAAAAGCAAAGAAAGAAAAAATAATTGAGTGGATGAGCGAATACCTCTACAACGACGAGAATAGCATTGAAAGCATCTACAGATATTTCAGAGAGCAGTATAAGTTCTCAACAATCCCACACAGAAACAAAATATTAATGGAATATTTCAAAGACGGAAACAAACGCTATGTCTTCGTCCACACTTTAGTAGGGAGAAGAACTAACGACGTTCTTGCAAGAGCACTCGCTTACACAAACGGAAGGATCACAGGGCGTGACGTAGAGATTGGAATAACCGACAACGGATTCTACCTGAAAAGCACAGTACCGATACAGGCAAAGAGAGCTTTGTCTCTTGTAAAAGCTAAGGAACTCGATAAACTGATGGCTGTAGCTCTGAACAAGTCAGAGGTCATGCGAGCAAGATTCAGGCACTGTGCTACCAGAAGCCTGATGATATTAAGAAGATACAAAGGAGAAGCAAAGTCCGTCGGAAAACAACAAATCAGCAGCCAGATAATAATGAACGCCGTGAAGAAGCTAGACCCTGATTTCCCGATCCTGAAAGAGACCAGGAGAGAGATTCTCGAGGATCTCATGGACATCAAGCACGCGCGTGAACTAATAGAAGAAGTCAATAAGAAAAAAATCAAAGTTGAGGAAGCAACAACAGACATACCTAGTCCTTTCGCATTCAACATGGTTCTGCAAGGATATGTTGACATCCTGAAAATGGAAGACAGGGTAGAGTTCGTAAGAAGATTGCACAAGATGGTTCTATCAGAGATAGATGCTCCTAAAGGAAAGAAATTGGAGATGCCCGCGCCAGAGATAACATACGATAGATTATGGGAAGCGCAAGAGAGAGAAGAGAGACTAAAAAGAGAAGACTACCAAGCATACCTACAAGAACAGATGATATACGCGGCAAGAAGAGCAAAGCTTGATCCCGACATAGTGTTTCAACTTGGCCGTCTTGTTTCAGGAGAACAAGGCAGTTACCCTGGAAAGTTTAGGCATTGGTTGACAGAGCTGTTAGCTGGAACGATTCCAAAGTACTGGAAAGACGACCTTGTTAAGTTCTTGAAAGAGAAAGAGAAGAAGATTTAGTAGTCGTCGTAATGTTCGTAAAGCATCTGAGCAATTGACAAGCACAACCTAATCGGAATTATCTCTCACACAATAGTCAGGCGATCCTGTGACTGCTTCCATTGCCAAACAACAGTTTCCGTTCCTGGTCGGATGCAAGAGTGTTGCACCTCGAACAGTCGGATTGCATTGTAAATCATAACCCGTGGGAAACGGTATTTGGTTTCCGCCAATGTATACATTTCCCTTGGAGTGATCCTGGAAGAGGAAACAGTCTCCAAAGCCCTTATTTTTGTATGTAAGATAGTGTAGGATTTGGTGCTGTACTCCTTCGACATCAGAGTGGGGCACGATAATTGCGTTCTCTCTAAAAGAGTAGTCGCTCCAGTGGGCACGATAAATATTGCCAACCTCTTCAACAATTACCGTCAGTCCTTCAAGATCGTTGGGACCGATGTCGACACCTTGCGATGCAGCGAAATCAACCCCCCTGTTGATTTTGGATTCGACGTCATCCTTCGTTGTCCCGTATACGCTCCCATCGTACACGAGTTCAACGGTGCCCCATTGTGTTTCAATCGGAGAGGCTTCAGGATCTGGAAAGTACAGATCTTTGGGCTCTGTCGGTGTGAGCCAGTTGCAGCTTAAGAGCGGCATAGTAGATATGAGCAGCGGAATAAGTGATTTTGGAGCTTTCATAGACAAGGGAGCCCAATTCGAATTTATAAATGTTACCATCATCTAGGAGTAAAATTCTTGAAAGAGAAGAAAATTAACGACAGCAAGGCAAGTCCGATAAAGGCATCACGCATAATTCCAGGGAATGGTCACAAAGATATAAACACCATAAGCCAGGCTGTCGAAACGCTTAAATACAGCCCTTTTCGAATTGCCAATTAGAGGGGTAGTGACCCTCAGATGGTGGAATAAATGTACGACGAGCTGACCGAAACAGAGGATCACGAGCAGAACGTATACGGCCCTAGCACCAGGGAGAAACTCGAAGAGAACGACGAGATAAGCCCTGAAGAAGAGGCCTTCATGGAAGGCTACGAAGAGGACCACGAGGAAGAAGAGGAAGACGACGACAGCGCATACGAGGCAGCGTT
>JAAOYH010000089.1 GCA_018221245.1 Candidatus Woesearchaeota archaeon | reverse complement strand
CCTTTGATTTAGTCTTGGCTACAGCTTTTGCCATTGTTCGGCAGAATCTACAGGCCCTTTATAAAAGTTATCTATGGTGCAGGAATGTTGGGGTATAATTGTGGCGAACTTTCTTCCTGACTAAAGCCTCTAACTTTGTTATCTGAGTACTCGTTCACGAAAAGGGTATTTTTAACTTTGTAGATAACATAGTGAGGGTGTATCTTACCTTCTTTATATGCCTCAACTGTGTTGAATAGGCTGTCTTGAATCTCCCAAGTCCCTATAAGTTTACCTTCGTTAATATGTGAATAGGCGCGAATTAAGTCCAATGTAGAGGGGTTGTGTGGTACTGGGTCAAAGAAGGGTTGAGCCAACTGATGAAGTTTGTTAGATATGCTATCTTTGTAGGTGTTATCTCCAGTTCTTAGAATATTGACTTTCTCATCAAGGGATAAAACCTGTTCTCCATTTTCCTTGGTGATAGGATTGCCTAAAAGATCTTTTCCTATTCGTACATTGTATGGTGTAGATCTCTTTATGGATTCCCAATTAGTGATCCTGTTTTTTACGACGGGTTCGAGTTCATCTCCTTGCAGAGCATCGTACATAGGGATGAGGTCGCAGGAAGGTGTTCCATCTTTAAAGTTGAGGTCGTCACAAATTTTTCCGAGAGCTTCACTAACTAATTCATTCTCTTGCTCAATTTCAGCTCCTATTTTTGTATCTACTGCAATAAATCTGAGCTTGCCGTCTAGTTCATATGCTAGGCCTCCTACCATCATGCCTCTAGAACGCTTAGCTTGGTGCCATAGTTGTCTTAATGTAGTATCATCGACCGCTTTAACAAGGTCATAAGGAGTTAGGGGGTTTACTGCTCGATTGGTTATGGTGGTCAAATAAGAGATAGCTTTCACTGGCTTGATATCGTTGCTAATACAATACGTGCTTCCTCCGACAAACAAAGCAGCTAGAGCGCCCATGGTGACTACCATATCCTTATTTGGGCGTTTTTTTAGCTGTTTTTTAGTGAACTGCCAAGGATGTTTTATCATAGAACGAGCCTCTTTGTTCCGCCCTTGCAGTTCTTTCACTATGCGCAATTCTTTTACTATCTGTAACCCCTTCGCTATACGCATGATTTTGGGAATCATTTCTCGTATAAAAAGAGCCCTCATGAAACTGGGTGTTTATCGAGGTGGTTATTATTAAAAGGACAAGACAAATCCGTCATAAATGGTAAACCAATTCAGAGCTGTCGGATGTTTTGTCCACGTTGGTGATAAATTTCTAACTCTTCACAGAATTCCTTCTGATGGTGACTGCTGGGCACTTCCGGGTGGTGGAGTTGATGAGGGGGAGGATGATTCCAAGACAATTCTAAGAGAGCTTGAGGAAGAGCTAGGTAAAAAGTTTTCAAAGGATCAACTTGAGTTCTTAGGAGAATGGAATTGGCATATTTTAGAATCAATTGTAGAGTATCCTACTTTCAGAATTAGACTAGATAAAAAATTTCAGGTTAAGCTAGATCCAAAAGAGCATGATGATTATCTCTGGGTGACTGCTCAAGAGTATTTTGATATGTGTAACACGCATCCTGGTACGAAAGAGCTCCTCTGGCGTATTGGCTACATTCAACGAAACGGACCTTACGTAGAATCTAGAATGCCTTAATCAAATATGAAATAATTATGTGGAACTCCGGTAAGAATAGTTCTATTTGTTGGAAGTGTTCCTTCAGAATCTCTGAGTTCATCTAATTCGATATGAATTGCTGCTTCAAGCAAATCATCAAACACTCTTGAACCATCTGCGTAATGGCCTTTTGTGACAAGTCCGATAGCAAAAGGTTCTTCATACTTTCCAACTCCAATGACATCTAAGACAGATGTTCTAAAAGCTCTTTGCGTGTCTAGGGACAAAAACTCATCGGGCAAGCCCTCAACAGTTATTTTTACATGTCTACGATCAAGAGCACAAGCCAGCCTAAAGGGAATTCCGTGCAATCGGTAACCCCTTCTGTAATTTGAAGCGAGACTAACTGAATAATTACCATCAGGGAGCACACCTGTACAGGTTGCGGATGACAGATCTTCTCTAATCGACTTTAGAACTTTTCTACTGTGTTTTGACATAAAATGGGGGTGCGCAAGTGGTATAAAAAATGTTCTCTTAGATATCCAAGTTCTCCACTAATTTAGCGTTCTCCATGATGAACTCTCTGCGAGGCTCGACTTCATCACCCATTAGGGTGGAGAACATCTGGTCTGCGGCTGCTGCATCTTCTGCGGTCACTTTCTTCAGGCGTCTAGAATCAGGGTTCATTGTGGTCTCCCAGAGCTGTTCAGGATTCATTTCACCCAGACCCTTGTAACGTTGGATACTAACTCCTTGCATGCCGCCTAACTCTTCGATGATCTCATCCTTCTCTGCCTCTTCCTGTGCGTAGAACTTTTGCTTACCCTTCTTGATTAAGTAAAGTGGGGGCATCGCGATGTACAAGTAACCATTGTCGATGATGGGTCTGAGATATCTATAGAATAGCGTGAGGTTGAGTGTCGTGATGTGGCTCCCGTCTACATCTGAGTCTGCCATCAGGATAATCTTGTGATATCTCAGCTTCTCCAGAGTGAAGTCCTCACCGATATTCGTGCCAAGTGCAGCAATCATCATTGTGAGTTTATCGCTACCGAGTACGCGGTTAATCCTTGCCTTCTCTACGTTGAGAATCTTTCCGAATACGGGCAGGATGGCCTGGAATTCTCTCGCTCTGGCCTGTTTTGCGCTGTTATGGACAAACACCCCGGAAGCAAGTGCGAAGTTATGTGTTCCTGGTACTTCTAGATCATAAACATCCATGCGTGTATCGAGCCAATCTATCCGTTTGACTTTGTGGTTGTGGTGCATTACTGCTTCTTCCATGCGTTCAATGTCGTTCTCGAAGAATCTGTTGCAGAAAGTATCCAGCCGGAGCAGGTTCGGATTTTTCGTTTCTTGTCGAAGGCGTTCGTATGTCCAGAGGTGCACAACTTCTGTTTCCTCGTAAATCATTCTGAGCAAGTGCATCGCGTTATTGTAGTAGGTCTTGTCGTATGCGATCTTTCTCTTCTCCCTGAAATCTGATGTCCACTGTTCTTTGGTCTTATTGCTTCGCCACGCACGCAATCTATCGTTCTGCCATTGCCGCTTAGCCATCTCAGAGTATTCTTTTCTTCTTTCGGGATTTTCCTGGAAATGCCTCTTCACTCTCCGTGCCTGCTTTCTTCTGTTATTTTCTGATGACCAATACTCCTTTTGAACGTTTTTCAGCTGGAGAGCGTTCTCCTCCCGGTATTCCTCTGAGGATTCGTAGAACTCTTTCCACTTTTTCACCATGAACGCTTTGTACTTCTCATCTTCCCACTGTTTCTTTGCACGTGCACTCAGTTCGTCCTTCATTGTTGACATCTTCTTGCTCATTCTGTGTCTGTATTCAGGTGTCTGCTTGGCTGCTACTGATTTAGCTTTAATTTCAGGAGTATGCATAGTCTTTTGGATGAACTTCTGATGAAGTTTCATGTGATCTTCCCGACTCATTCTGATGAGATTGGAGGGGTTATTGTTTCTTTTGTCGAAGTCGACATGGTGTCTGTTGCATCCTTGATCTTTGGTGTAAATGCTGTTTCTCAGATTGAACAAATCTGAAAGTATGTGTGTAAAGATCCATCGCGTTGCCACCGAATCGTACACCAGCTCATATCCATCAATAGTGATGTGTTCTCCCTTGCGAGAGATTTGGCGTTTCAGGGGCATCAGGGAGTCGGTGGGAGTCAGAAGTTGTGCTTCCCTGTAGGTCCCATTCCTCAGCATGAACTTGTGGTTGAGTGTGCAAACGATCTCTTCGTTATTATCGAGAACAACCCTGATGACTGAAGCATTCCTCTTGGTCATTCTTGGGTGTAGGATTCTTTCAACGCCAACGTGTCCGTCTTCTCTGATAGTATAGCAGAAATTCTCTTTCCCTGCTTTGTGTTCCTCCACTAACTTCTTGAAGCTCACATTCCTTCCGTCGACAAGTGCTACTTTTTGCTCACCAAAAAAACATCCCCCTGCGGAGTCACCCTCGACGACAAACAGCTCGCATTTTGCAGGATCTCGCTCTTGACAATCAGCGAGTTTTCCAGGGAGAGAACTGCTCTCTAAAGCGGATTTTCTCCTTGTCATATCGCGTGCTTTTCTTGCTGCCTCTCTCGCGAGAGCAGCCTGGATGATCTTGCCAACAATCTGTTTTGCTTCTTGAGGGTGCTCTGAGAAGAACGCATTGAGCGTCTCGCTCATCATTCCATCTACGAGGCCCTTCACATTGCTGTTCCCTAATTTTGCTTTCGTCTGACCCTCAAACTGTGGGTCGGGCACTCTTACTGAGACTACTGCTGTGAGTCCCTCTGTAGTATCATTGCCTGCTAGGCCTG
>JAAOYH010000088.1 GCA_018221245.1 Candidatus Woesearchaeota archaeon | reverse complement strand
TCTCCATAGTTTCTATGATGTGGTTGATGGCTTCGTTTATCTCCGAGACCATCTCTTTGATTTCCTCTTCGGGCATCCCGTGGAGCTTGGCCCCGCCCTCTACAGTATCGAAACTGTTAGCAGCACATCCAACGCAGTGGAGGCCGTGGCCCATCATGATAGCTGCTGCTTTTGGGAATGCCATGATGACATCGCCTATGATCATGTCTGCATCTACCTTGTAGGTGCCATCTTCCTGCTTGTACTTGGCGCTCTCTTTCATATTTTTGCGAACCGCGGTTTGTTTTTAAATGCTAACATTTTTAATGCGATAGAAGACGCTTTCTTTATGGAGTTCAATGAGCTCACTTGCGTGAGGAATGAGGAGTACGGGCATAATCAGCATGTGCTGTCCTTCAAGGAGCCATTATCATTCGAGCCTGGTCATTACGTAACTGTGTTCTTTGAAGGGATGAAGCCTGCTCCTTTTAGTCTAGCTTCTGCTCCTGGAAAGCCTGTGCAATTGGCTGTTGAGATAGTCGGCGCCGTGACCACTAAACTCTCTGAGATGAAACCTGGTGATAAAGTCAAAGTGAAGGGTCCTTTCGGTCGTTTTGTCCTAGGAAATGAGGAGAAATCTTGCTTCATTGCGGGAGGTATAGGGATAGCTCCTTTCATGAGCATGCTCAGAGCCTCAGAACATGATATGATTCTTCTGTACAGCTGCAAAGACCAGAATCAAATACTATGGCATGACGAGCTCGACTCTATGACGGACAATATATCAGTGAATATCACACTTACTAGGGCCAAATGGAACCATATTACGGGCAGGGTCTCCCAAGAGACGATTAAGAAGTATGTTCCAGATTATCTTGATAGGGTGTTCTATGTGTGCGGGCCTTTGACCATGATCAATGAGCTCTTCGAGATGTTAGCAGGTTTAGGAGTTTCTAAAGATAATCTCAAGAGAGAAGTATGGTATGTTCAGTAGAATTGCCAACCACAATTGTGGCAGTACTTAGAGTGTAGGGGTGTGCCTGTGCTACACTGAGGACACTGCTTCAGAGGTGGCGTGTGCGGATGCTGCACGTGTGGGTGTGGTCTCGTGTGAATATGCTGCTGATGATTGCTCTGTCCCTGGAACTGATTGCCCGCAGGATGTCTGTGATCATTGACTCGTTGTTGTTGCTGTGGGGGAGGGCCTACTGGAGCAGGTTTCTCCACAGGCTTGCTGTCAATAACGCGTAACTTGATTTCCTTAACTAGGCCAAGGAAGACAAAGAGTAGGCCTGTCCAGAAGAAGATGACTAGGTTTGCATCAGGGACTTTTTTCTCTATGTAGTTCGAGTACAAGACGAGAATTACTCCTGCAATCATGAAGGCCCATCCTGGCAGGGGCTTTTTTGCCATGCTCTATCCAAGAGTTCCGACTTTTTAAAGAATTGTTATCCCTAGGACCTAGTCCTGTTTTTTGATGTTCACCTGGGTGTCCTGCTCGGCATCGAGATTCTCATCCTTAAAGTTAGATGCGTCCATGAACTCCTTATAGCAGTTCTCATCGCAGAATTTCCATTTCCTGCCGTAGATCTCTTTCTCCACGACAATATCATCTGGCCCGAAGTGTTGTCCGCAGTATCCGCACTTGTCGTTCTCGTCCTTCGCGACATGGTCTTTGACCTCTATTTCGCTTTTGACTTGCTTCGCGAGGTCTATCGCCTGTTCGAAATCTTTTTGGACGGCTTCGAACTCTTCGGGAGATTCCACTCCCTGTTGTTCGTCTTCGTTCCCCACCATAGACGAGAAAAATGGTTCCTGATTTATAAAAGTTGCTCGGAAGAGATAAATACTGTGCATAATTACCAAAAGTATGGTCAACTTTAACCAATTAGTAACTGAATACCATCTAAGGGGGAATTTGGGACTCTCAGACTCTGATACTCGTCTAGAATTTGCCAAAAAGGAGTTGGATTTTCTACATGCAAACCTTTTGGATATTCCTGTTGAATTAGATAGGCTTTATGATGTTGTAGGTCCTCATTTTTCGCCGCCAAATTCTTTAGAATTCTATGCTGCAGCTCAACTAATTGGTCCTGAATCATTTTTGTTTGTTATGGAAGAACTTTTGCCTTACGAAGAAAGAGAACGTATATGGGATAATCTGGAGACTCCTACAACACGTGTGGATTTCAGTTCTGAACCATACTCTGAGAAGTTCTTTAAGAAATATGGTCATAACTGGGGTTATTTATTTCCGCCTATTGATGATGACAGAGTCAGTGTTTTATCCACGAACAACTTAAGAATTCCAGGAATTGGGGTAATAGATAATAGGGGTCCAAAGACAAAATACACTGAAATATACTTGTCAGAAAATATACCTCGCTAGTAAACTTTCCTCTTTATGAGGAGATATATTTTCCTTAATAGAAATAGATATTATTTAATATAGTCATCTCGAGGAAGTATCATGAAGCTCTTCGGGAAGATTGACAAAATTTACAGTGTTGGTTTGAGATTTGTTGTTCTTGATGGTTTTGATAGGCTCCCTGATAAAAGAGCTATCTTGGCAAGAGATATAATCATCGACTATTGTGCGAACGCAACTCTCCCAAAAAAATTTTTTCGTCTCAGATTTTTTGTGGATCCGGGAGGTCCAATTGCAATAGGTTCGGAACTTCCTCCTTGCGCCTGGGTTGGGATTAATAGTGTTTATTCAGAAGATAAATGGACTGTACATTTTGACACTGGTTACATTGATGGCACGAATGAAAATGCTCACGACAAGCCAGGTTCTCTTCCTATTCCTCAAGTTATTGACCATGAACTCACCCATCTACTCCATGAGAGGAAAAGTAAAAAACTAAAAAATATGAATAAAAAACTTGACAGATTAGAGAAACATCCTTCAACATATGCTATCGGCAAACGTGGAGCCTTATCTTATTGGAGAAATAGACTCGCGATTTTTATATATAACATTCAACTTGAAGGACTGGCTGATTATATTTCAAATCTTAATGCAGACAAACTGATATTCGATTATTCGTGTTGGAAAGAAATACATCGAAGAGCGGAATCTGCCTCAAAATCGGTAAACAAAGCTTGGCAATACATGTTGAGAACTGCTGAAGATGATTCTTCAGAAGCAAGAGAATTGGAGGATATTCTCAAACATGATGCATACATCATTGGACTACATGTAGTATTTACTCTTGTTCTTACCGGAACTGATGAGGAAGATATTCTTAATTGGAGTGATCTTAAGATGATTAAGACCTACGAAAAAGCATGCGATAAGATGAAAATAATTCCCGTTATCTCAATTTCCTCAAGGGGTATCGTCAGCTACAAGAATATGGTTGCTGACTTGAAGAAAAAATATAATTCTCAGTAAACTTTTCTTTTTCCTAGCGGCTCAATCTTCTTCTTTCCCATTATGGATTGCAAAGCTTTAGGAATATCAATAGAACCATCTTCGTTCTGATAATTCTCCAGGACAGCAACCATTATTCTAGAAGTCGCGAGAGCAGTATTATTCAGTGTATGTACGACGCCTGACTCACCAGAACGCTTCTTGTACCTGATATTCAAGTCAGTAGCCTGATAGACAGTGCAGTTGGAGCATGACATTACTTCCCCGTATGATTCAGTTGTCGGGCGCCACACTTCCACATCATGAGAGCGTGCTTTCCAGTTGGCAAGGTCTCCTGTACAAATCTCCACCACTCTATAAGGTAGTTCTAAACCTTTTAGGATCTCTTCAGAATTAGATAACAACTCCTCATATATCTTCCAAGATTGTTCCGGCAGACAGAAGACGAACTGTTCCACTTTGTTGAACTGGTGTGTGCGCCAAAGGCCCTTCTCGTTTATGCCATGAGAGCCAATCTCCGCACGGAAACACATAGAATATCCTGCGTACTTCTTAGGAAGGTCATCCTCTGTGAGAATATGATTCCAGTGCATGCCCAAGATAGCGTGCTCAGCAGTTCCTATCAGGCACATCTCTTCCTCTGATTCAGAATGATTTGTCATATATACTGACTGCTTGATGCTTTCCAAGTCAGATGCTGCAGCTATGACTCCTTGCTTGACCATCAGAGGCGGTTCGATGTATGTGTAGCCACGCTTCTCCAGCAAATCCACAGCGTATTTTATGAGCGCCTGATTAAGCCTTCCAAGATCACCCTTAAGGAAATAGAAACCAGCTCCTGAAGTGACCGCAGACTCCTCAAAGTCAGCTATCCCCAAATCTTCACACAGTTCTACGTGGTTCTTTACCTTGAAAGAGAACTTCTTAGGTTTGCCACCCTTTCTTATCTCTGGGTTATCCGCTTCATCCTTGCCATACGGGACATCTTTGTGCATCACGTTCGGGATTTTAGAGCGCTCCTTGTTGATTTCAGAGGTCAGGGCTGCGAACTTACTCTCAACATCCTTAATTTTTCCAGGAATCTCTTTGGCTTTCGCGATTGCATCAGAGGCGTCCTCACCTGCCTTTTTGGCAGCGTTGATATCCTCAGAAGCCTTGTTCCTATCAGCCCTGAGAGAGTCTATCTGGCCTTTCAGCTCGCGCCATTCCTTGTCCTTCGCGAGAAGGTTATCTAGGACTGAAAGAAGCTCTTCCCTCTTCTGTCTTTTGATGGTATCTCTGAGGTCTGCCTCATTCTCCCTGATGAACTTTAGGTCAAGCATGCTCTAAGAGTAGAAAGACGTCATTTAAAGGTTATGGTCAGTACGCGGTCGTGTACGTGAAGTGGTGTGGGTGTGTCTCAGGTAGTTTCTTTCCAGCACTAAAGAGTTTGTAGTCCATATGGACTGCTGTAATTGGTTCTTTCCTGTCCGTATTGACTGCCTTTGTCAGCCTATGTCCTGAATGGACTGTGGCAGAGCGGATCTCAATTTCTTCCCTGCTATTCTCCAGGATAGGTGTTCGAGAGTCGACTTTGTCTGCAAGGCTCTTGGAATAATTGATAATTCTGAGGGCTCTCAAAGTCTGAGGTACCTTGTAGTCAGCGAACACAGTGAGCTTGTCTGTATCAATAGCGGGGAAAATATAGGGTTCTGTGTTGACTGCCCTACCGTAAATCATTGCCATCAGGAGCTGAGTCCTCTTGTTGAAGACAGAAATCTTGACGTTCATGTCGTTGCTGTCTGGATATCTTCTGAAATCGTCGTATTGAGCTTGGTATTTTGAGAAATCCTCAAGGAATCCTTGCATATTGTTGTCTCCAAAAAGCCTCAACTCGCCATCAGAGATATAGTGTTTGATATTGTTGTCTAAGACAAGATAAGGTTCTCTGTCGCCTAGGAACCTGTGTTCTTCCCATCCCTTTCCTGCTGTGTTCATCATCTCATATCGTTTCTCTAGCAGGGGCATCCTATTCTCATCAGAGATTGGCGCGAATATTTTTTCCATCTCATCGATATCAAGACTTGACCAGAACTTTGGCAATAACATTTCTTCTCCGAGGTTATTGTAAAGTCTGCTAAGGCAGGCCCACATTGCAAATGATCCGACGTGTTCCTTTCCGTCTACCTCTGCCTTGAACTTTATGTTCTCATCTTTTCCTTTGCTCGACTCAATGTCTGTGAAGCAGAAATTAATCATGTTCCCCCAATATAGGAAGTCAGCAATATGCTCGTTCCCGGGCGTGAATGGAGGGAAATCCCACGATGGGATGCTGAAGTTTTGTCCCTGCCATTCCTTTGCTATAGTCTCAATTCTGGAGTCATCGATAAAGACGTGTTTAGGGTTCTTTACGAAATGCTCAGAGGTGAAAAGGACAGGGTTCCTATTGTGATAGAATTCTGAGGTTTCCATGAAGTTGGGATTCCAATCGAGAATAAAAACCTATGTGACTATGTTGACCAGAAACATCCAAGCGTCTTCTGTCCAGAATGCTAATTTGTCAACAAAACCTACGTTCGTGAGCTCAATAGTCTCGGTCCACGTCTCGGTCCACGGATCTCCTAGCTCATCGATGTATGAAACAGTGAATACTACTTCGTTATCGCCTGGTCTGAAAGCTCTCCCAGGAACGAGCCAGGTCTGTTTAGCAGGTCTAGAGAGGTCGTCAAGTCTTTCCCTCAGAACAGTGTGTTTTGCCCGTAGCTCCAATTCCAGATCTGAGGGAAGAGAACCGGAGTATCTGAGGTAGGTGACTATCTCTGCCATCTGTCGGGGTGTCGTGCTAGGGGGCACTGTGAAATCTATATCGAGGACTGTGCCTGAGACGACCCTGCTGGTCACGAAGAACGTGACACTCTGTTCTCCATGCATTGCATTGTGTGCCTTCGTTGTCACTCCTGCTTTTTCAGGTATAATAGTTAGCTTGAAAGTATCTTTATCTGGGAGAACGTTCTCACACTTCTCGTTAGAACATATCTTGAGGATGTCTGGAGATATTCCATCTAGAACACAGGAATGGGATACTTCCCCTCCTAGACGGACAAGCTTGTCCTGGGTACACATAACCGAGAAAGGAGGTGCTTTTCTCTCTGGTTCTCGCATATCTTCCTCGTATGCGCTCTCATCATAGGTGATTGCAGATTCTCTGACCTCTATGGCTATGCTTTCGGTCCCTCCTAGCTTGCTGCTCAACTTGAATGGGAACTCGTATCTGTACCCTTTCTCGAGGTTATCGTCTATCTGGACTAGGAATAGAATGGTTTTCTTCTCATATGGCTTCAGCAGTATGTTCTTGTAATTGTCTGAGAGCATGTCTGTATTGGTGGTCTGTGCCATGTCAAGTCTCGTGGCAACATAGTAGTCTTTCCTGTTCTCCACCTC
>JAAOYH010000087.1 GCA_018221245.1 Candidatus Woesearchaeota archaeon | reverse complement strand
TGATCTATATTATATGCAGAGACAGTTATTTCAGAATCGTTCCACAATTCCTGCTTTAGTGCGTTGCAGAACGTATGGTCTGCTCCTCGCAGCTCGAATGTTATCCTGTGCTTCTTCTCTTCGAGAATTATGAGTTCCATACCCCTGCGAGAACTTCAAGTTGTTTATAAAGGTTGTGGCCGCTTTCCGAGGGGTAACCTTAAAAGCTGAGAACCCTGATAAGGGTATGTGAAGATGAAGCGGAAACACAGGAGGCCATCCCCTAATAGGGTAAGTTTTGGGATGGAGATTGTCAGAAAACTCATTCATGTTACCGCGGGAATCCTAATAGTGCTATTTGTTGAGAAAGGAATTCTCACTGAGGAGATACTGGGGCTCATAATTTTCATCTTTGGATTGGTGGTATTGCTCAACTACAAGTACGAGCAGGAGCTGCTTACCCACGTGCTCTCAATAAATCGTGCTGACGCACGTATTCCTGGGCTTGACGTACTCTCTTTCTTCCTGGGTGCGTGGCTAGTCCTGATTATCTTCCCAAACCCTTTGGCTTTTGCTGCTATCATGATTCTGGCGTTCGCGGATCCGGCTGCGCACTTGCTCGGTACAGGCTTCGGAGGCACTGACGTGTCGCTCTCTCAACGCCAGATATGGTCTGCGGCAGCTACGGCCACTTTGATCGGTGCCCTTGCAGCATGGGTCTATGTAGATTTCTGGCCTGCGCTCATAGCATCTGCGGTGGCGATGTTCATCGAGGCAGGGGAGTTCAAGATAAGATCACATCATATCGATGATAATCTTACGATACCCTTGGTGGCAGGTGCGGTGCTCTGGCTGATAACTCTGATTTAGGGAACAAATTTTTAAATCGCAATTTTGACCTTTAGAGTATGAAGACTATAGTTGTCGTCGGAGGAGGATTTGGTGGCATCTACGCGATAAAAAAGCTGCAGCACAAGCTCAAGGATGTAGAGATTGTTCTGTTCGAGCCCAACAACAGGTTCGTATTTACTCCACTCCTTCACGAGGTAGCTGCTGATATACTGCACGTCCCATCTGTGACGCATGAATACAAGTGCATCTTTCAAAAACATGTAACTCAGATGCTTGAGAAGGTTGTCAAAATTGATCTTAACAAGAAGACCGTACATGGAGATGGAGGAACTGTAAAGAGCTATGACTACATCATAATCGCTACGGGTTCCAGAACTAGAGAGCCACCAGAAGGAGTGATGGAACTGAAAACCATCAATGACGCTCTAGAGGTTAGGCGAAAGGCTGAGCATAACATAGAATCTGCTGCTAAAGTAAAGAATGTAGGAAAACTTCTCGATGTAATAATTGTGGGGGGTGGTCCCACAGGTGTAGAACTCGCCACGGAGATGCTGGAATTCTACAAGTTCAGAATGAAGAAGGAGTTCATCAGGGACAAGGAGCCTTCTGTCACGATACTTCAGTCTGGCCCGACCATCCTGAAGGGCATAGACCCGAAGATACAAGAGATTGCAATGAACAGGTTGGAGATGAAAGGAATAGAGATAATCACAGAAGCCAGAGTCAAGTCGGTTCACAAGAATAATATCATAGCCACGGTGAACGGTCAGGACCTTAACTTCAAGTCAGAATGCATAATTTGGACTGCGGGTGTGACCCCTAATGAGGTCGAATGTGCAGATGCCGAGAAGCAGAGAGGATATTTTGTTGTTGATGAATCTTTGAGGATTATAGGCCAGGATAATGCCTATGCTATAGGTGACGCATCAGTCATACAGAACTCACCACTGCCGAATCTGGCACAGGTAGCCGTACAGCAAGGTGTGCACTCGGCCAACAACATCATCAGGCAGATATATGGGAAGCAGCCCAAATCTTTCAAGTACAATAACAGAGGCTTCCTAATCAGCATAGGACAAAAGTATGGGGCAGGACAGGTCTTCGGAGTTCACTTCAAGGGGTTCTTGGCGTGGTTCTTTTGGCGTACAGTCTATATCTCGAAATTCATGGGCGTCAGGAGCAAGGCCAGACTGGCTTCAGAGTACACCATAAGGCTCTTCAGGCGTAGGGCGAAGAAAACTCAGGAAAGCTTTTAGCGTATGAACCTTTGGTTTTTTATTCTGCTAGAGAATCCTCTATCTATGGATCCTAATTTATGGGCTGAGTTCGCGCAGAATTATGATGAAAAGATTTACTCAGTCACACGATTTTCAAAGAACAGAGATTATCTTCTGGAACGCGTTCCCCATGGCAGGATTCTGAACTTAGGCACGGGACCTACACCCTACCTCAATCAGGATTTGTTATCTAGAGGAGATAAGGTTGTGGCTAGCGATTACTGTGCTGGAATGTTGGCGGAAGCCCAACGATTATTTACAGCTGATGGCCTGAATTTTGTACTTTCTGATGCAAGGCAAGAGACACCCTGGAAAGGGATATTTGACGGTGTTGTTTCTATAAACGTTATATTGCCTGAGACTCAAGATCAAGTGGCTAAAATGCTAAATTACGTTTATGAATCTCTCAATGTTGGAGGCACGTTTGTTGGCCTATTCATGTCATTTGAGTACATTAACATGCTTAACAATACGCCTGATTTTCCAGCAGATGAAGAACTCGATTTCGAAAATCTCAGAGTGCATGATACTACAGGGTGGCAATGTGCCCAAAGTAAGCAATCTCTGTCTGAGCATTTGGAAAAAGCAAAGTTCTTCAATTTCAATATTGAGACAATACATTACGATTCTCCCGAAGAGCTAGAAAGTTTCTTATCATTATACAAAGTTTCGCTTGAAAAATATCCTTGCGAGCAGCACGTTGCAGTTGCACGGAAATGATTTGTGATTTATCATTTTTAACTGATTCTACAGGTATCCGTCAGGTACCCAGACTATTCTCTCACCCCTGCTATATGTGAACTTATCTGTGTAATCAAGACCCAAGGCCTTGTTGATTGATAGAATGTCCTCAAGATTCTCAAACCTTTCCGATATGTTTTCTGATCCGGGGATCGTGATCGGAGTAAGTTCTGGAACCTGTCTGTATGTTCCTACACAAGGCCCGCATAGCTCTTCTGGTATTCTCAGCCTCGTTCCTGTGATAAGTTTTCTTGAATCTGTTATTCCGTTCTTCTCCATGATCTGTGTGTATAACGCAGGATTCCCAAGCTGTTCACTAGCTATGCCTAGCAAGGTATCATCCTGCCTAACGTGGTAGTATACTGTTCCTTCTTCTTTGATTATTCCCATCTTTGGTATTTCTGGAGGTATTATCTTAGGGGGAGATACCATCTGGGGAGGTTCTACAATCTCAGGAGCAGGTGTTACGACTTCTTGGATTATTGGCGGTGGGTTCCTCAAAGCCATTCTTTCTGGGGTGCTATCATATGCTATTATGCCTGCAATCCCTAATGCGCCAATTGTCCAGCCAGGGTGCTTGAAGACGAACCTAGAGGTCTGGACTGCGGTATACCCAATAAGATATCCTGCCAAAGCTATTGGTAGCCATGCAGGTGCAGTGATAAGAGCCAGTGACCCGAGTGTGAATGCTTTAGCCCCTCTCATCATCTGCCTCCTCGAAAAACCTAGATATATCATCTTTAAGACGCTCTTGATCAGTGGGCTCGAGACAGCTCTTGAGATCAGGATACCTGTGGAGCAGATAATGCCCTGCCATAGTTACGGTGTGTGGGTCTACATCTTTTCTCAGGGAAGGCTCTTCCATCAGAAGCCTATACATTGGCGGGACTAGACAAGTCCACCCTGGGGCTTCAGTATCTTTCAGGCGCTCGTGCGCATTTTCTATCTCCAGAATGTAGCTTTTCCACCGGGTCCATAATTTATCAATGTTCATTTTTCTTCTCCTGCCCACCAACCTATACCTGCGCCAACCATAGCTCCGAAAATTGCTGCGCCTCTTGCCTGTATGTCCACTCCATCCTCGCAGACATGGTCTGGTATAGAGACATGCTTGATCTTGCTCAAGAGTTCAGGTCCATACAAGTATCCTATGCTTCCAGCTCCTAGTCCCCAGAGCTGTCTCTCGTGATCAGTCTCTTCTCTTCCTACTAAGGAGTAGCCCAGCCATCCGACACTTGCTATCGCCATCAGGCCGCTCGGTCGTTCAACCTTGGATGTGTCTTTTCCTGCTAGATCAGGTCCTGACAGGTATCCTACGATACCTCCTAGCATGGCCCCGCCCCCTGCATATATTGCCCTAGAGCGGAGCTTTTCCATGATCTCTGTTTTTTCCGAGAACTTGTTCTTGATGTCTGGCCCGTACAGATATCCTAGGCTTGCCATGGTGGCTCCTATCAACATCCTTGTCTGAGGTTCATCCTCTCCTTCGCGAGCGTATCTCAGCAGATTGTGTGCAGCTATTACGTCGGCTATTCCGAATATCATATCTTCCGTCTGTGCCATGGAGGGAGTATGTTTGTCAGATGATAGAAATATGCCTGTCATTCTATCGGATATCGTCCGGTAGCGCTCGAATATTCAGAGATGTCCTTATCCTAGTCCATTGATTATGACTAGGAATATGGATGTGTTGATGAGATAGATGGCGTTGCAGACCAGGCACAAGTTCTTCATCTTTATCATGCTGATATGCGCTAGATGGATTGTGGCTAGCATCGCTAGCAGGGCCAAGAAGATAAGGATTGCATTGTTTGTTATTACAAGTATAAGGGCGTAGAATGCTATGCCGAATACTGCGTTGTGTATGCCAAACATCCTGCTGTATTTGCTGCTGAAAGCACGGGTGCATGAGATCTCTTTGCTCAGGTCGCACAGGGCTATATAGCCCTTCTTCTTGTGATTGTGACTAACCCAGAGCGCATACATGGAGAGCGCAATGCCTGCGAACGCTAATGGTACTATTAACATGGTATTAACAGGGACTACTGCTATATAAGCATTAAGAAGTTATTTTGAGGAGGGTGACTTCGATTTTCTCGACGTCCTTGATGTGCTGGGGCATCGTGTTTTTCAAAGGCATCTCTAGAGTTTTCTCTTCTGCTACGGTGCCGCCGTACTCTGTTGCTTTGTCTTTGACGTGATCTATTGTGCTGGTCTTGTGTAATGTGTACACTGTGGGGGCCAGCATTATTGCTTTCTTGAGGAATGTGGTATCGATGTGATTTTTTCTCGTGCCGAAAGGAGGGTTTTGGAGGACGACCTCTACTGGCTGGTCGTATGCTTCTACATTACCCTCGATTATTTTGTAGTTGCTGAATGTCTGTTTTGTCTCTTTCTCTAGGATGTAGAGGTTCTCCATCAGTATAGGGAACACTCTAGGGTCTATCTCTATGAATATTACTTGTTCTGCACCCATAGCTAGTGCACCTATGCCCAGGATTCCTGTGCCTGCGCCAAAGTCTGCTATTAGGTGGTGCTCTATTTCGTCGTTCATGAACGCTTCCCACAAAATATTTGCTGCTGTCGTCGGATCAGTGGGGTATTGTTCTAAGCTAGAATCGGGCTCGATGAACGTTTTGAGCTTGCTCAGCAATTTTGTCAAATCTTTCTTGTCGTCCATCGTACAGGACAGAACCCGTATTCGGTTTATAAATCTTAATGGTTTTGGCCTTGTTTTTGGTGTTTTGACCGAACCATGTTTTTTGAAAATTTTTTATGTGGTTTTTAGAATTTATTATTGGTTTTTATTGTTGTTTTTGCTTAAATCTTTTTGAAAGATATCTTTTACATATTTTTAGTTAATTATCATAATTATTATTAATAAATAAT
>JAAOYH010000017.1 GCA_018221245.1 Candidatus Woesearchaeota archaeon | reverse complement strand
CCATTATTCATAACGAATCTTATAGACGGAGAGAAAGTTCCTCTCTATGGAGATGGGAAGAACGTCCGTGACTGGCTCCACGTTCAGGATCATTGCGAAGCTGTAGATTTAATCCTCCACTACGGAAGGATAGGCGAGACGTATTGTATAGGAGGTGGAGATGAGATTTCTAATAGGGACCTCACCAACATCATCGTAGCAATGTTCGACTATGGCAGCGAGATGATAAAGCATGTCGAGGACAGGAAAGGACACGACCTCAGGTACTCCATAGACAGCACAAAGATATCCGAAGAGCTAGGCTGGATGCCCAAGCACGACTTCATAGAAGGGCTCGATAATACCAAGAGATGGTACGAGCAGAATGAAGCTTGGTGGAGACCTCTAAAATGAAAGGGATAGTTCTTGCAGGAGGTTCTGGAACAAGACTATACCCTATGACTTCCACTCATAGCAAACAATTACAGCCAGTATACGACAAGCCGATGATATACTATCCAATGGCCACGCTCATGCAGGCAGGAATACAAGATATACTGCTGATAAGCACTCCGGAAGACATAGGTAACTTCGTAAGAATATTTGAAGACGGCTCCAGATTGGGACTGAATATATCTTACAAGGTCCAGAAGAAACCAGAAGGCATAGCACAAGCATACACCTTAGGAAAGGATTTTCTTGATACTAATGATTCTATGATGATTCTTGGGGATAACATATTCCACGGTGACCACAGCATAATTAGGCATGCAGCGGAAGACAATGGGGGAGCGACAATATTCGGATACAAGGTGAGGGATCCTCAGAGATATGGTGTGGTGGAGTTTGACGAACACGGCAAAGTTCTAAGCCTCGAAGAGAAACCCTCTAAACCAAAGAGCAACCATGCTATACCAGGGCTTTATGTGATGGATGGGGAAGCGCCTTGTCGTGCAGTACATCTGGAACCCAGCAAAAGAGGAGAGTATGAAATTGTCGACCTGATAAAAACATATTTCGAGGAAGATCAGCTCACCGCAGCACCTCTAGGAAGGGGCTTTGTATGGTTAGACGCAGGCACCCCTTCGTCGCTTAATGACGCGAGCAGCTTCATACGAACGATAGAGGAGAGAGCAGGCATAAAGATAGCGTGCCTTGAGGAGATAGCGCTCAGAGAAGGCTTCTTTGATGGGGATTCTTATGTTAGAATGGTCGAAGAGCTTCCTGACAGCCCTTACAGGGACTACTGTTTCTCAGTTCTGGAATAGAAAAAGTGGACAGCGGTGTCGGGTTCCCGCACTCAAGTGCAGTACAACCGGCAACGTCGGCGTGCTTGACTTCCGAGTTCGAAATGGGATCGGGTAGAACCACGCCACTATGGCCGTCCATGACGCAGGGTATATAGTTTGTTTATAAATGTTATGTTCAGAAGAGTGCATAAACGAATGGGCTAACTGTGAGTTGGTCAGTGCTTGTACCAACATCAATCACACTAGTATTTTTTGGAAATAAATGTTTATTTTAAATGTTTGTTTCAACACTTAACTGCATTTTCCTTGATGATTTGTTCTGCAATAAACGTATGGCCACCTGCATTAAAATGACCATTAAGTGGCAAGAAAAATGCCTCTGTGGTTGTCCACTCATCCCGCATACGAGGTGTGAGATCTAGGTATACAATATCTTCTTTATCAAGCCAAGCGAGTAATTCGGTATAGTACGCAGGAGGTTCAATGAGATATGTGGGATTATCTGGCATCAAGAGATATAAAATTTCGATATTGTTTTCTTCGGCAAGGGCAAGTGTGAGATTGATAATCTCTTTCTCGTACTCTGTCCGAATATCGCCAGCAGTATCTCTTGGGCCGAGTACTGCAAGTCGTGCAGATGGGCCTATTT
>JAAOYH010000086.1 GCA_018221245.1 Candidatus Woesearchaeota archaeon | reverse complement strand
TCTTCCTGGCCAAGGTCAAAGACTGCAAATCCGGTGAGATCTGATCCTGGGAGATAGAACATCCCTGAAAGTATAGCTATGACAAAGCCTGCTACAATTATGTATGGCATCGTCCCGTGAACTTCGGGATGTTTCTTCTGTGGATTCCTGATTGAGCGTGCCTGTTCTAGGGTGATGCCGAACTCTGCTTGAAGAAGAGTGTGGGCTTCCTGCGCGGATATTATTCCGTCATTTATGCCTCTGACAATAGTGTGGATGCGCTTATCTACCATAGCGCACCTCCTCGTAAGGATCTTTCTTACTCTTGAGTCCTAGCTCTTTAGCGAAGGATAGTATCTCTTCTGCATCTTTGAGCTTTCTGTACGCGTTCTGTTCGAAGCTGCTCACTGCTGCTTGAGAAATCTTGAGCCTCTTGGCTACTTGGTTCTGGGTGAGTCCTTGGCTCCTTAGCTGGAGCACTGCTATCTCTTTCGCTGTTAGGCCCACGTGATGCCTCTATAAGTAAAATAGGTTGTATAAGTTGATTTGTTTATTATAAACCTTCCTAATTGTAATAAGTAAAAAAGGTTTTATAAGTTTTTCTACTTGTTAAAGATTATTTATAGAAGGAGGTATTTGAAGCAGGCATGACTGATCTGAAAAAATTGGTTGTTGAAGAATTCTCAGGCAAAAATGCCCAAATACAATACAAAGAAGATGCTGAAAGTGGTCTTTGGAGAGCAGAGGAATTACTAATTGGTAAATATTTCAAACCAAAATGTAGAATCTTGGATGTGGGTTGTGGTACTGGCAGAACAACTATTCATCTTCATAAGAAAGGATACGCGGTTATTGGTGTGGACTTGGTTCCTGCAATGATAAAATCTGCGAAGGAAATTGCAAAAGAAAAAAAACTTAACATAACATATAAGTTGGGAGACGCGACGAAACTCAAATTCAAAAAAGACACATTTGATGCAGTTTTATTCTCCTTCAACGGTTGGACTCAGATACCTGGAAAAGAAAACAGGTTGAACGCCCTCAATCAAATGTGCAGGGTCCTGAAAAAAGGAGGTGTGCTTATCTTCACAACACATCGTAGAACTATCAAGGGAATGTTCTTGTTCTTTTGGATGAAGCAATGGCTACGTTTCTACATTTTCAAACCGTTAAAATTTCCGATAGACGAACAAGATTATGGGGATCGTTTCTTCGAGAGAGAATCTGATGGAACAACAAGCCCGTCAAAACAGTATATTCACATACCTGCTGTGAAAGAAGTCATTCATCAGATATGTGCGGCTAAGATGGAAATTTGCGAGGTAATAAGCGAAGAGAAACTAGATCCAGAATCAAAACATCTATTCTTCCCAGTCTTTTATGTGGCAAAAAAACTCTAGTAATCCAAGTCATTCATAGTGGTCCTCTTGATATGTATATTATTTATATCCGTAAAGTAATTTGTTTATTGTGGAAACTTGGAAGATTGTGGCTATTGTCTTGGGCGTTTACGTTATTGCAGGTCTTCTCTTAGCATTGTATGGCGTTCTAGATCTTGAAACTCCGTCTGGTTTTATGACTTGTCGATGTGAAGAAAATGTTTCAAGAAACACACTTTGCGATGGCAACGTCTATTTACAAGACCACCTTATTCCTTATAGTTCAAGCGACTATTGGTTCTTTACATTCATCTTGAACGGCAATAGAGTTTGCACAGACTCAAAAGTGCTACGTTGTGAAGATGGAGAGATTATAGGTATTGAATCAGCTTTAGGCCATCCTGAATGTGAAACTAAAGTATCTAGCATATTTTCAGAGATTTTCTAGTAATCCAAGCCCTTAACAGCATATACTCCCTTGTCAAAAGGATGCTTCACATATTATGTTCGGGTTGGAACTGTTTATATAGTATTGAATGTCTTAAATGTCATGAAAAATAATTGGGGTTCCATACTGTTCTGGTCAGGTGTCGGTTCCATACTGTTCTGGTCACTATTGAGAATTCTTTTTTTTGGTCCTGTTTCTTCTAACCCTCTATCTGGGTCTGCTGATTACACAGTACATCCTTTAGTAGATGGGCTATTATATCCTGGTTCTTTATTTTTGGGAGTAGTACTTTTAATTGGGGGGTTGTTGATTTTATTGGTAGTTAATAGGAAAAATCTCCGAAAAACAGCTCTTCATATCTTTGTATTCATTATGTTGGCGTTTATGATCTATTTTTTGATAGACTCGGGAACGTGTGAATCTAGTATTCATGACAATCCAGACTCCTGTGAATCTGTGACCTACAGGTGGTGTAGAGATAAATGTTTCTGGCAATATGCAACTCTGATTTACCTTGATGAATATTTCAATAATTCTAATGACTATGGATACAAAGCAGAGGATGTGTGCAACAAGATTGAAGCAGAGTATGCAAGAACAGAATGTTTAACATTTCGTTATAGGCATCCTTACTAAATAACACGCTTCAATAATCCAAGCCTTTGACAGCATATACTCCCTTGTCAAAAGGATGCTTCACCTTCTCCATACGGGTAATCAAGTCAGAAAGCTTCAACAGTTCTTCAGGAGGATTCCTGCCGGTCAGGATAACATGAACGTCGCGAGACTTGGCAGTTTCCACAATATTGCGGACCTGGCCCACAGATAACAGGCCAAAAGCGGTAGTAAGGTTGATCTCATCCAAGACAAGCAAGAAAGGACCTTCCTCAAGGAAAGAGACTGCTTTCATGTAGCCCATCTGGGCCGCCTTGATGTCTGCCTCGTCTTTCTCATGCACGTTCCCGAACTTCAGCTGTCGCTTCACTTGCGTCATTGTCGCGTGATTAGTCTCCTCATCCACAAAGATGAAATCGTTGTCACCAGCCTTGTAGTACGCGACGTCAAAGCCAGGGACGTTGCCTATCTTATCTAAAAAATTTGATTCAGAAGTCTGCCAGTGCTTCATGAAGAACACGATGCGCACTTTCTGGCCATGGCCCAATGCACGTAAAACAGTGCCTAATGCAGAGGAGGTCTTGCCTTTTGTCTCGCCACAGAAATTGTAGATCAAGCTCCGCCTCCTGTGTTGAGAACCTGAACATCAAGAGAACCATCGCGATAAGCAGTGATACCCTTGCATCCAAGGCCCCATGCCAATAACATACCTCTCTCTATATCTCTAACAGAGGCAGACGAGGGGAAATTGATAGTCTTGCTGATCGCACCATCGACATGCTTCTGCCAGGCAGCCTGAATCTTGATGTGCCACTCAGGAGCCACCTGTTGTGCGGTAACGAAAATTTTGGCCAAGTCATCTGGAAGCTCGTCAGTAACACTGCCTTTTTTGGCGATATCCTGCATCACTTCCTGAGGGATTCCTTCTTCGTCCATGGCAGTCTCAAACGCTTCGTTCAGAATCATCAGTTGGCCGCCGTCAGTAATAGATCTAGAATAAGCGAGAGCGAAGTTAGGCTCAATACCAGAACTGCAACCAGCGATGATGCTAATACTACCTGTCGGAGCGATTCCTAAGACTGTGCTGTTCCTTCTGAGACGTCCTGCCTTGTCATGAATGCTTCTTTTGAATGACTTGAAAGTTCCTCGCTCTTTAGCTAACTCTTGCGAGGTCTTATCTGCCTCCTCATAGATTGTCTGAGATAATTCATCTGCTAAAACAACGGCCTCTTCTGAAGCGTAAGGAATCCTAAGCATGAAGAGCATGTCTGCGAAGCCCATCACTCCAAGACCTATCTTGCGAGTGTTCTCTGCCATCTTGGCGGTCTCCTTGATAGGATACCTGTTTACAGATATGACGTCGTCGAGAAATTGGATGGAAGTACGGGTAATCCTCTTCAGTTTGGGCCAGTCCACTTCTCTCCTCACTTCTCCGCCCTGATGGGTTACTTTCACACAAGTAGTGAGGTTGATGCTTCCCTCTGGGCAGCTCTCGAAAGGCAACAATGGTTGTTCGGCGCAGGGGTTTGTCGCCTCAATCTTACCAAGGTGGGAGCAAGGATTATCATTGTTCATCCTATCAAGAAAAACTATGCCTGGATCCCCACATCGCCAGGCGGCAGAGATTATACTGTCAAAAACAACCTGAGCAGACAATCTTCCTGCGGGCTCCTTGGTCTGAGGATTAATCAAGTCATACTCTGCCTCGCTGTCTAGTGCATACATGAAATCGTCAGTAATACCGACAGAGAGGTTGAAATTCTCCATTCCCCCAGATAATTTCAAGTTAATGAAGTCAAGAATATCAGGATGATCCACTTGCAGTACCGCCATGTTGGCTCCTATCCTTGTTCCTCCAGATTTGACTGCTTGCATGGCTGCCTCGTAGACTTTCAGATATGCCAGAGGCCCGGCAGCAACTCCTCGAGTGCTATCTACGATGTCTCCTTTTGGTCTTAGCCTGCTGAAAGAGAATCCGGTGCCACCTCCTGCTTGCTGCACGACAGCTGCCTGCTCGAGAGTGTGGAAAATACCCTTTAGATCGTCCTCTATAGGGAGGACAAAGCAGGAAGAGAGTTGCTTGCTTTTCTTACCTGAGTGCATGAGGACTGGGCTGCCGGGCAGGAACTCTAGGGATGATATTAGTCTGAAATATGTTCTAGCGACATTCTTGGGGTCCTTGTCGTAGTTAACTTCTGCCATAGCGACGTGCTTTGCAACTCTCCAGAGCATCTGGGTAGGTGTTTCTGAGATCTGTCCTTCTTCATGAGAGAGATATCTTCTTTCCAATAACCGAACTGCATTATACGACAGCTTAAGCTCGTCTATCTGGCCGCCTATGAGGGCTGCTTTTTGTTCTCTCAGTTTTGCGCGCTCATTCCGGTATAGAATGTATGATTTTGCGGTTATTGTGTGGCTTGACTCTATTAGGGCTTGCTCCACGCAATCTTGGACGTCTTCAACAGAAGGTGTTTCTTTGGATTTCTCTAGCATTTTCACGACGAGAGATTTGACTTTTTCTGCATCTTCTTCAGTGCCTTCGCCAGTGGCTTGCATTCCCTTCCAGATAGCCTCTGTTATCTTGTGCTCGTTGAAGAGAACCCTCTTGCCAGAGCGTTTGACAATATGTGTGACCCCCATCCTGTCTGTAGGAACCTCCATCGAGTTAAAAACCTACCTTCTCAGCCAGTGATCTAGCTCAAGTTCGTGGATATCTAGTACTGTGGAGCGCTGCTGATCTTTGGTAACGTAAGCATTCACCATGCGACCGTTGAGGTAAGAGGGGTTGCCATTGAAATAATGAGATAATTTGTATGAACTGAGATTACTCGAAACAGTGAAAGATGCCTTTCCAGATTTTGGGTTATAATCCCTTAGGCTAAACTTTCCCATTACAGGAAAACCGTTGCTAATTGTTGGATTGAACCTGATGGCGAACTGGCATTCTATAAAATTAGGATGTAGTTTTTCATAAGAAGGGTTCTCGAAAAGTTCCAGTTGCATCAGCTACACCCTGTAGTGCTTCCACAGTCGAGGCAAAGGTTGCATGTACCGTTCTGTTTCATCTTTAAAGAGCCACACTCGGAGCATTCTTCTCCTGTGAAGCCCTGATCCTTAGCTTCCTGTATGGCCTTGCCTGAAGTTTCTGCTAGCACGGTCTGATGGGTTTTCCGGGCCGGGGCCTCCTTGATATGCACAAGGTCGTCTCTTTCTAAGTATTCAGAGCCAAGAACCCTGAATATGTAATCAACCACAGAAGTGGCCTGCTTAATCTTCGGGTCTCCCATAACCATCCCTGCTGGCTCGAATTTAGTGAAGGTGAACTCATCTACATATTCTGACAGCGGAACCCCATGTTGCAGACCTTTTGTTACAGACTTGGCGAACGCGTTCATCAGGCACCTGTATGTAGAGCCCTCTTTGTACATCTCTACGGCTAGCTCTCCTAGTGAGCCATCATCGAATTCGCCAGTGCTCACAACCACTTTGTGGCCACCAACATGTGCTTCTTGACTGAAACCGCCTCTTCGGGAAGGCATAGCTTTTGCCATGATTTTCTGGACGACTTCTGGGGTGATATTCTCGTCGATATCGTCCTCCATCTCTAGTTGTAATAGTTCTGCGTCAATATCTGAAGATGTAGAGTTCAGAGGCTGGGAGAGCTTACATCCATCCCTGTAGAGTGCGTTAGCTTTTACCATTAGCTTCCAACTTAAGGTATAAGCGTCTGAAATATCTTCTATTGTGGCTTCTCTGGCCATGTTGATGGTCTTGCTTATAGCGCCCGAGATGAAGGGTTGTACTGCTGCCATCATATTGATGTGAGCTTCGTACTTGAGTAATCTTGTCCCGTATTTTCCGCACTTGCTTGCACAGTCAAAGACTGGCAGATGCCCTTCTTTCAGATGGGGTGCTCCCTCAATAGTCATTGCGCCACAGATGTAATCGGTCGCCTTGTGAACCTCTTCTGCAGTATAACCTAGCTCTTGGAGAATATCTAGTCCTGGGTAGTTTAGCTGCTCATCAGTAAAACCAAGTCTTATGAGTGTATCTTTTCCTAGTGTGAATGTGTTGAAAGCGAAGCTGAGATCCATCGCGCTTTCTAAGGAGCTTTCAACGTTGTCTATCTCTTCCTGCGTGAACCCCTTTTCTCGGAGAGACTGAGGATTGATTCCGGGGCAGCCGGTGAGTGTGCCGTGACCCACTGTATACTTTACAATGTCAGTTATTTGTTCCTCAGTATACCCTAAAGTCTTGAGAGCCCTTGGCACGGACTGGTTGACTATCTTCATGTAGCCGCCGCCTGCTAGTTTCTTGAACTTCACCAAAGCGAAATCAGGCTCTACTCCTGTCGTGTCGCAATCCATGACTAAACCAATAGTGCCTGTCGGAGCTATGACAGTAACTTGTGCATTCCTGAATCCGTGCTCTTCTCCTAATTTGAGAGCTTTATCCCATGCTCCCTTTGCTGCAGTGAGCAGTTCCGTAGGGCAGTCTTTGGAGATTCCTTGCGGAGTAATTGTTAGACTTTCGTAATCTTTCTTGTGTGCATTGTAAGCTGCTCTCCTGTGGTTCCTTATGACTTTGAGCATGTGTTCTTTGTTATTCTTGTAGCCAGGGAATGATCCCAGGTTAGAAGCAAGTTCAGCAGAAGTCGCGTATGATTCTCCACACATAACTGCTGTTAGAGCACCTGCGATTGAACGACCCTTTTCTGAGTCGTAAGGTATTCCAAGTCGCATAAGAACCGTTCCTAGGTTTGCGTATCCTAGACCAAGGGTTCTGAATTTGTCTGAGAGCTCAGCCATGACCTTGCTTGGGAACTGGGCCATGAGAACCGATATCTCTAATACTATTGTCCAGAGCCTGACTGCGTGCTTGTAGCCTTCGATGTCGAAGGTGTTATCTTCGTTTAGGAATTTGCCAAGGTTTATGCTCGCTAGATTGCATGCTGTGTCGTCAAGAAACATATACTCCGAGCAGGGGTTAGAGCCATTTATCCTTCCGTCCTCTGGGCACGTGTGCCATTCGTTGATTGTGGTATCGAACTGAACTCCAGGATCCGCGGATGCCCATGCTGAATAACAGACTCTGTCCCAGAGCTCTTTTGACGGGATTGTTGAATGGACTTTTCCATCTGTCCTGTTGATTAGCTCCCAATCTTTTTCTTTACTTAAGACGTCGAAAAACTTGTTGGGAATCCTGATTGAGTTGTTGCTGTTCTGTCCCGAGACTGTGTTGTACGCGTCACCTTCGAAGTGAGTGTCCAGCACAGGGATGTTCATCTCTGTGATTCCCATCTCGGCGAGCTGCAGAACTCTAGATACATAGTTGAGTGGGACGTTCATGGAGATTGCTCTCTTTACTGCTGTGCGGATCTCTTTGTCGTTTATGCTTGTAGCGCCGGAACTCTTGACTGCTGCCAGAATTCCATTGAGTCCGTTGTAGAGTGACTTGCTTCCTGCAACAAGGTTGGCCACCTTCTGCTCTTCTTTCATTTTCCATTCTACGAACTCTACAATTTCTGGGTGGTCGAGATCTAAGCTGACCATCTTAGCAGCTCTTCTTGTTGTCCCGCCGGATTTTATAGCGCCAGCTGCTCTGTCATTTATCTTTAGGAAGCTCATTAGTCCGGAGGATCGTCCTCCCCCAGAAAGTGATTCGCCAGCACCTCTTAACGTTGAGAAATTAGTTCCTGTCCCGGATCCGTACTTGAAGATTCTGGCCTCTCTTGTTATCAGATCGAAGATGCCTCCTTCATTCACGAGGTCATCGTTGACTGATTGGATGAAGCAATTGTGGATAACAATACCATTTCCAAGGAACTTACCGCTTTCTGTTTGAATATCATACACGTGCTTTTCTCCGATATATTCGATCGATGTTATAGATTCTTCTCTTATCAAAGGGAGAGTCTTAGATTTCTGGATTAGTTTGTTCAGCAGAATGAGTTTCTGTTCCTTCTCGGCGCTGATAAAACCAATTTGCTCTTGAAACTGTTCTCTTGCACTTCCGTATGCGACAATTATGTGATTCGGATTGTGCCTGTTCTCTCTCTTGTCTTTGTACTGAGAAATTCTGGAGTAGATGCCAAGGCTATTCAATAACTGAAGTACTCCAGTTGAAAGATGACTTGATATTGTGGTGAGGCAGATGTCTCCGGAATTCCTGGACGCATCTTTTCGTATTCTTACGCATCCGTCTGCTTGGAACAGAGCTTTCAGGAACTCTCTTTTTTCCTGAGCTGATGCTGTGACTATCTTTTGCGGAACTTTAACGGTCAAAGACCTTTCTTCCAGATCGTATTTTTCGACGAAGCTGTGGATTTTCTTTCCTGACAAATGAATTCTTCTACCTTCGCATTTTTCGTCTTTGGTCTCGAATTCTGTGGTCCAGTATGAGACCTCTTCTCCGAAAACTGTCTTGATGTCTTCCAGGACTGAAGTGTGCTCTTCGCTGTTTGTCGTGATGATTTCGAGTCTTTTCACGTTGGAATATGTCCCGACTGAACCATCTCCGACTATCCACCCGGCAAGCCTTGCTTTAGCGAGATCCTCTTCGAAGACGTTGCTTTCTTTCACTTCGAGCAGAAGAGGTTGTTGGAGCCTGAAGCCCATTTCAAGATCCTTGACGCATCCCCAAGTATATGTGCCGCCATCTTTTCGACGCTTTGGAGACTGTAGTACGAGATGGTCTTCTGTAAGGTCGATATAGTTGCCGTTCTTCAACGTGATTCTGAAGGTTTTCCTTATCCCATTATCTTTGGTCGCGAGGACGTTTACCCAGCCTGTCCCGTCAAACACCTTTAAACCAGTCAGGTCGTTGTCGACAAGTTCTCCTATATACCTTGTGCCTTCTTCAGTGTACACTTGCGTGTGATATTCTGCACAAGCATGAGGTTGAGGTCTGGTGTATGCGTCTTCAGATTGTTTGGCCTCTCCAGTCTCAGAATCTATGTACCAGTGGCCTTGTGCTTGGCCTTTGATGCCGTATGAGTGAAATAGGCCTGTATTGAACCACTGTGGGCTGTTTGGGGCGCCCATTTGGTTAACTATTATGTGTTGCATCTCGTCTTCGAATGTTTGAGCGTCCTCTTTGGAGGCGAAATAGTTGTACTTCTCTCCCCAATGGCGCCAGCAGCCTGCTAAACGAGCAGCCACTTGCTTAACGGATCTTTCAGGTCCTAGGGTTCCGTCTTCTTGTGGAACTCCTGTCTTTCTAAAGTACTTCTGAGCTATTATGTCGGTGGCGACCTGGGACCAGTCTTTAGGGACTTCCACGTCTTTTATCTCGAAGACTATTGTGCCGTCAGGATTCTTAATAACTGAAGTGCGGTTTTCATACTCTATTCCTTTTAGAGGATCTCCTTTCTCTGTAAACCGTCTCTTGATTTGCATTCCACCAGCCATTGAATCACCAAACACTAGATGTAGTGTGGGTTGAGAAATTGTTACTCAACTCCTAGGGGTATAGGTAGTATTGCCCATTTATAAGAACTCTCAACTTTCGGAGTATAGTTGGTAACATATATGCTTGGACAGATGAAAATAAATGGATAATTTTGTCGTCTGAGGATGACTGATAGATGACAGGGGGGATATGACTATTTAGGGGTGGTGGCAATAAATTGAAAAGCCTAGTGGCTGAATGAATAATTTTATATTCTCATATTTCAGAAAGAAGTCATGAAATGGGTGTGGGTGGTTGTTTTAGTACTATTATTTTCTCAGTTAGCGTCAGCCAGGATTATGCCAGAGGATTTTACCTATGTCGGTGGCTTCCGTGTAGAATGTAGTGGTACTGAATGTACGTATAATCTTGATGCAATGGCTATAGCGCCAAACGGAGGTCTTTGGGTTTCGGATCATGTCTATAACTGCAATGCCAGAAGAATCAGCACTCCCGAACCTTTAGATTCAAGCACTTACTCAGATTTGCCCGCGGCATCAACTCTTGAAGGGCCTTATGGGATTGGAGCCTGCGGTAGCACTTCATATCTTGATGGGTTGGAAGTCATAGGAGATGAAATATCTGCCACACATTCTGATTATTATAATGTTGCACCTGAATACATACCTGTTTTCTACAGAAGACCTGGGGCTCCCGGACAAGAGGTAGGCCCGCAAGAATTCCCCTTCCACCCCAATAAAATGGGTGGTTATGAGTTTATGCTCCCTTCCGATTGGGTACAAGCCAACAATTTAGGAACAAAGAACATGGTCACAGGATATGTCCGAGAGGCGGCTGCTCATGGAGGATCAAAGGGGCCTGCTCTGATCGCTTTCGATCCAGAGAATCCTATTGATGCGATGGATCTCCTATGGTACAGGGAGTACGGGGCATGCGATTACCCGGATTACGAGAATCCGTGTGATTTCCCCGATTACGAGAACTCTGATGACTGGTATGGGGCAGATTGGGTGCGGACAGATTCGGGAGATGCAATCTTGTTTGTAGGAAATAAGGCCAATTCGAACTGTTATGGGACCGGCGGAACTGATGGAGACTGTTTTGATCCGTGTAATTCGTATAAAGGGTATCACGGTTATCCATACCATGCCAAAATCCTTTTCTATGATCCTGCGGACTTATCGGCTAGGTTAAGGGGAGAAGTAGAGCCTTGGGAGATTCTTCCCTATGCTGAATGGCTTCCTGATGCCATATGGTCATCTCCTGACTGCGGAGCAGCTATGATATCAATTGCTTTCGACGAAGAGTCTGGAAGACTCTATATAGCTCAAGGGCATACTGGCGAGTGGGGGGCAGGCATGATTCATGTTTTTGAGACAACAGGTGGTTCTTCTTGCCATTGGGCAGACTCTGACTGTGATTCGACTATTGGTATTAGTGAGCTTGTCTTAGTTATTCAAAACTGGATGAGTGGTTCTAGAAGTATTTCTGAGCTTGTTGAGGTTATTCAGTTATGGCAGAACGGATAGACATACTTGAATCTGACAAAGGCTTGGAAGTTCAAGTAACATTTCTGTACACAGCTGATGAAAGAAAGGTTGAGCATACAATAAGGGGAATTCATGCAGGGTTGCATCACGATTGGTTGAACCTTAAAGACTTCCATTACGAGGACGAGATAATGGACTACAAACTGCAGAGAGGGATTAAAGCTGAGCTAGATTATATGAATGGCTTAGGCCCTGCAATATCAGCATCCAAAGATGAAGTGAAGTTAGGAATACATCTAGAGACTATAACTTCCTATAAGATTCTCAAGTAAATATTTATAAATGAACTATCTCTCCGACGACTGTGCTAGACTGGGGCGATAGCCGTGCCTTGTTACTGCAAATCGGCTTTATGGCAGAGTCGAAGCCCGTGCCGAGGTGTAACCCTTGGTGATGCGAGTCGCAGTCGGACTGTCGATACTGTGTCCTCGCTGGTGTGCGTTATACTGAATCGTGTCAGGCCAGGAATGGAGCAGCACTAAAGCATATCGTGCGCGTAGCGTGGGTCGCGCAGAGGAGGAAAGATTGTGTCCCTCGTGTTACAGAGGACCATCCAGGTGCGGGCGTGCACACTTTTTTTCCGTCACATTTATATACGCACGATTCGGAATTCTCGTCGTGGTGCGTGGTAAGAGGAACAAGGATTCTGTGGCACAGGTATGGATAATAGCTCTTGTGGCCGTAGTCGCGATGGCTTCACTCGTTGTTTTCAAGCTACCTACACTATCTACTGTAGGTCAAGCACCTTCATCCTTGACCACGAGAGATTCGTTCACGATTCAAGCAGGACAGCGTGAAATGTTCAATGGGCCAGCAGGATCCGTTCCAGTGGAGATAATATCTGTTCTTAATGATAAAGTCATGATATCTGTAGGTCACGAACGTACAATACCGCTCGCTCTTGGAGACGGTGCTACCGCAGGTGATCTGGTAGTTTCAGTCAAGGGTATACGCGGAGACTTTGTGGACCTGGATGTTTCTACACAGGCAGTTGCGTGTCCATCAGATGATGAACAGACCAATCTCTGTCGCGGGGCTAGTGCATGTTGTGGAGGAACATGCACACTCTTACCTGCCTGTGCTGGAAAGCCTAATGGTCTCGCTCTCTCGTGTGGGGAGAGAGAACTTTATTGCTGTAGCGGAAAGCTCAGCCTGAAGACGTGTTGATTATGATAACAAAAAAAACAGCGGTGCTGGTGTTCCTCATCCTGTTGCTTCCCATGTTCGCTTCTGCAGCATCTGTAACAAGACATTTCAATGCTACAGCTGCATTTCCTGAAGAGATTCTAACTGTTGCTCTCGAAGTCGCAGGAACTACAGAGTCTAACGATTATATGGTTATAGAAGAGCACCCTCCTGCAGGCTGGGTGATCGAGACCCTTGATGGGGTGGCTTACACTCCTTCTAGCGATGGTTCTTTACGAGTGCTGATAATAGAGGGTGTCACTGCTGGAACTATTGAGGACAGAATGTATGTGTATACTGTAAGGGCTCCCCTGTTTACGACCGCTGTAGTCACTTTCTCTGGTGAGTACCAGTTCGATGATATGTTGTCAACTGCAGCCATAGGTGGAGAATCTAGCATAGATGTGCAAACACCTCCGACTTGCGGAGATGACTCTTGTAACGGAGTAGAGAGCTGTAACTCCTGTCCACAGGACTGCGGCGCTTGTCCTCTAGCATGTATGGATGGGGAAGACCACGACGGTGACAGCCTCACGGATTTCCCATCAGACCCTGGCTGTGTTGCTTCGGACGACGGTGACGAATCAGATACTTCCGATTATGACGGCGACGGCTGTTTCGATACTGATGATGACTTCCCTACATTACAATCTCCCGATACTGATAGTGATGGCATCGCAGATGACTGTGACAACTGCATCAATCTTCCCAACCCTAGTCAGCAGGACTCTGACGGTGATGGTGTTGGTGATATCTGTGACCCTGATAGCTGCGGAGGCAGTCAGGCATTCTGTGGCTCTGACACTGGCTGTGTTGATTTCTGCGCGGGAGGCACTGAGTGCGATGACAACCCTTGCGATGGATGCTCATCGAATGCTCCTTCCTGTCCTGTTTGTGGTGATGGGAATGTTGACCTAGGAGAAGAGTGTGATGGTTCTAATCTGAATGGTGAAAGCTGTACAAGTCTAGGATATGATGAAGGCTCGTTATCGTGTAGCGCGTGCTCCTTTGATGAAAGCGGATGCTCGCTATATTCTTGCGGAAATGGTCAGATAGAGGGATCTGAACAGTGTGACGCTGGCGGCCTCAATGGAATATGTCCTGCTTCATGTAGTCTGCAATGTACATTGAATAGTTGTGCTGCCTGTGGCGACGGAAACTTAGATCCTGGTGAGGAGTGTGACGATGGGAACACTGCGAATGGTGATGGCTGCTCAGATGCATGTATCATCGAGTTCAGTTCTTCTGCCAGTGTCATGAGAGCATTCGTGACTTCTTCTGGCCAATCAGGTCAGTTAGCAACAGTAAATCTTATTGTAACCGGTACCAGCCAGTCAGATTCATTTATGGTTCTTGAGGAGCATCCTCCTGCGGGTTGGGTTATTGAGACTCTTGATGGTCAGCCCTATACTTCATCGGGTGATGGATCTCTCAAGATAGCAATTATTGAAGGGGTTACATCAGGTACTGTCCAAGACACTACTTATGTCTACGAAGTCAGAATACCTGCAGGCATCCTTCCAGGAAACCACACATTCTGGGGAGAGTACGAGTTCGATGGTATGGGTGCTACAGCCACCACTTTAGGCCCTGTTGTGTTCCAAGTGACTTCCCCTGCTGCAGTTTGTGGCAATAGTGTGATTGAGCAGGGAGAGACTTGTGATAATGGTATTGACAATGGTGTATGTCCTGCTGTTTGCAGTGACTCTTGTACCTTGAATAGTTGTGCTTATTGTGGAGACGGCACCTGCGATGCTTCGGAATCATGCTCTACCTGTAGCCAGGACTGCGGTGCTTGTCCATACTGTGGTGATGGAAACTTAGATCCTGGTGAGGAGTGTGACGACGGTAACATTGCAAATGGTGATGGCTGCTCAAGCACATGCACTATAGAGTTATCATCATCCGCAGATATAACACGAGACTTCCTGTCTCCAGCAGTTTCAGGAGAACTTCTACAGGTTCAGCTGGCTGTGACAGGAACATCGACAGAAACATTCATGTTACTTGAGGAGCATCCTCCTGTAGGTTGGGTTGTTGAGACTCTTGATGGTCAGCCCTATGCTTCATCGGGTGATGGATCTCTCAAGATAGCAATTATTGAGGGAGTTACAGCAGGAACAGTCCAGGATAGAATATACGTATACGAGGTTAGGGTTCCTCCAGGTACAGCTGGCCAATACTCATTCTCAGGAGAATTCGAGTTCAGTGGCATGGGCACAACAGAACCGATAGCTGGAGAATCACTTATTGAAATTTCTCAACCTTCACAGATATGCGGAAACGACATAGCAGAGGGCACAGAAGCATGCGATGGCACCGACCTAAGAGGCGCTTCATGCCAAAGCAGAGGCTACGATTCAGGACAGCTAGCATGTGTAGGTTGCTACTATGACGAGTCCAGCTGCGTGAACTATGCATGTGGTAATGGAAATCTAGATCCTGGAGAGGAATGTGATGATGGCAACACGAACTCAGAAGACGGGTGCTCATCATCATGCGTGGACGAATACTGTGGCGATGGTGTCTTGCAGCAAGGCCTAGGAGAGGAGTGCGAAGACGGTAACACTGCAAATGGTGATGGTTGCTCCAGCACATGCCAGATAGAGTCCTACTGTGGAAACAATGTCTGCGACCAGGGTGAGACAGCCAAATCATGTTCAGCAGACTGTGGTGAGTGTATCACTGACAGTGACTGCGCGGACGCAACAATCTGCTCGATAGACATATGCATCAACGGCGGGAACCCAACAAGCTTCTGCATCCACGAGCCGATGCCTATAAACACAAATTGTGAATCAGATAATAATCAATGCACAGATGACATCTGCAACGCTGCAGGAGTCTGCACACACCCAAGCGAACCAGTAGGCGCTACGTGTGATTTGGGCGTATGTGACGGTTCCGGAACATGCAGCAGTGTATGTGGCGACGGGTTCTGCGACTTAACAGAGAGTTGCGGTTCTTGTAGCCAGGATTGCTCATGCACCGAAGAATGTACCTTAACTAGCGCAGCGTGGGGGCAGGCCTCAGCCATTGAAGGAGACATGATATCTCTAGTAGTCTTCGGGCAACTGTGCGATAACGAGCGTGTTGAATTCAACGCATTCGAAGCGGACGCAGCAGGTGATGATCCTGCTGTAACTAATCCTGTAGAAAGCACGTTCTCTAATGGCCAAGCGACAAGCACTTGGTTTGCAGAGTTCCAGTGTGATGGAGATATCGGAGGAGTCTGTACTCTAGGAAACCCTGAATGGTACTTCGACGCATCTCTAGTGAATAATCCTTTACAATCAGTCAGGAGCCAGGAGCTCAGCGTTGAGAGAGGTGCTGCTGTGTGTGGAGATGGACTTATCCAGCAACCCGAAGAGTGTGATGACGGCAGTTCAAACACCGACTCAGTGCCTGATAGCTGTAGAACCAACTGTATGATGTCATACTGTGGAGATGATGTCCTAGACACGGGAGAACAGTGTGACGATGGGAACACTGCTGCAGGAGATGGTTGCTCGGCTACATGCTCACTAGAACTACAAGGACTAGGAATAACTAGGTCGATAAGCCTAGCATCAATAGCGCCAGCAGAGTTGCTACCTGTAACTTTGTACGTGCATGGTGTAACTGACGAGACTTTCATGGTTCTTGAGGAGCACCCCCCAGCTGGATGGACAATTGAAACTTTGGACGGCGAATTGTACCAGTCGCCATCTGCAGATGGCAGTATGAAGATTGCAATAATTGAAGGGGTAACTGCTGGAACTGTAGAAGATAGAACCTACACATACGAGATAAACGTTCCAGAAGGAACTCCTGATGGAACTTACTCGTTCACAGGAACTTATCAGTTTAGCGGAATGGCAGAGGTAACCTCTATGATGGGAGATACCACTGTAGATGTGCTAGCGGCTGGACCAACTTGCGGCGATACAACCTGTGACTTAGGAGAGACATGCACCTCATGTGAGACTGATTGTGGAACTTGTCCACTACCTCCAGTATGCGGAAATAGCATAGTAGAAGGAGGCGAAGAGTGTGATGACGGGAACACAAACAACCAGGACTCTTGCGGCAACGACTGCACTGAGATCACCACAAGCAGTGGTGGAGGAAGTAGTGGCGGTGGTGGCGGAGGCGGCGGCTCAGGTAGAAGTACAAGAGGCTCGAACAGAAACACCCTTTCCGCAAAGTTTGTCGACTTCACACTTCATAGAAATGGGAAACTTCATTTCTACACAAATTTCGATGGGCTAGAACACAGTGTAACTATAAGAGAACTTAGGCAAAATGGTGGTGTCTTCGTAATCCAGTCAGAGCCACAAGAAATATTTGTCCCGATAGGTGAGGTAAAAAGCCTAGACTTAGATGGTGACGGGGCTCATGACATTAAGATATCTCTAGTCTCGATGACTTCCTACAGTGCCAGACTAAGCTTGGCTGAATTACCTTATGATGAGCCCACTATAGTTGTAGAGGAGCAACCTGTGCAGATTACAGCGCTTTTGGATGAGCTAGTGACTGCTCCAATGGACCAGCCGGCATCCGAGGTTGAGTCTGAATCTGATGTTGAGCCAGAGTCTGTCAAGAAGAATCTGCCAACGTTCTCACTACCAAAACTAAATGTCAAGGCAGGACTATGGATCTTAGGGGCTATTGTCATGCTTATCGCTGTTGTAGTTGTGGGATACGAACTAATCCACAGAAAACCTTTGGTAGGCAAGCCGCACTACACACCGCGAGCTATGGAATCATTACAGAAGTATATCTCCATGCAGAAAAAGAGAGGCGTATCTAACGAGAAGATAGAGACAGCACTCCTCCAGCGCGGATGGGACAAGGAGACCGTCGAGAAAGTGCTGGCGGAGGACACTAAGTATGTTGTCTAAGAACCTGTTTGTAATGTTCATTGTTATTTTGCTAGTTCCTTTTGTGTTTTCGGCACCACTTCAAACCTCAGATTTCACTTATGAGGGTGCGTTCAAATATGACGACGAAGGTTATGGCACTAGAGGTATGACATTCGATGCTTCTGGTGATGGTGGTCAAGGCTCGTTATGGGTCACAGGCCATGACTACTATGCCAATCTTATGGAGATTGGTATCCCTACTCCTGTAACGGGTAATTGGGACAGTTTACCTTCTGCGCAGACGCTCACGCCAGAGTTCGAGTTCGTACCAGGAGGTGTTGGAGGTGCAGAGTATTTTTCAGGTATAGCGCACTTGGGTAATGATTTCTTTGGGATGCTCTGGCATTGGTACAATGTAGCAGGTGAAGATGAGGATAAGTTCTACAATCCTTTAAATGGTAACATGCAACACGTTGGTCCATACAGCAATGAAAATTTTCACTCGAACCGTTACGGAATGTACTTGTTTGAGGTGCCACAGAACTTTGCCAATCAGTATCTAGACGGTCAAAGACTTGTAGCGGGCTCAACAAGAGAGGGGTACGGTGCCTCGCGAGGGCCATCGCTAGTGGCATTTAATCCCTATAGCCCTGTGGACGCGACTGCAATATGGCACTACCCTTGGAATGCATATGATGATCCCAACTGGGACTATGGAGAATGTTTGGGTGATGCCTCAACATGTCTTTTCCCTGACTGGACCGCTTGTGACGTATGGTATGGGGGAGCTTGGATAGAAGGAAAAACTATACTGATATCTGGAACTCATGATACTAGAGGATCCAGCAACTATATTCCCGGGGGATGGGATTGTTCTTATTCATCTCCGCGCATTCTATTCTATGATGAGCAGGATGTCGTGAAAAGCATTAACGGTCAGATAGAGCCATTCGAGATAATTCCGTATACATATCTAGACCTTGCACCTTATATTCTTCAGAGCAGTGAAATTGGGGGGATGGCATATGACTCTGTTAGCGGCAAGCTCTATGTTGCAGAGATGTCTGCAGGAGGATATGGACACAGTGCGATTCACATCTTCTCAGTCGGAGAAGGAGTGCCTGCAGTTTGTGGTGATGGCTACTGTAATGGTCTAGAGACTTGTAGTAGTTGCTCTGGTGATTGTGGTGCTTGTCCTGTTTGTGGTAATGGTGTCTTAGAGAGTGGTGAGGATTGTGATGATGGCAACACAAATAATGGGGATGGTTGCAGCTCTTCTTGTCAGCTAGAGCCTGGTTGGGAGATTTGCCCTGAGGGAGAGATCACTTCGCAGTGTTTGTGCGGTGGTGCGCAGCGTTCTTCTGGTTATTGCTGTTCTGGTAGTTATATGACTAGTGTTACTTGTGTTAGTTCTTCTGATTGTTCCGGTGAAGAGGTTTGTGTCGCTCCGAACTCATGTAATTCAAATTGTGCGGTTGTGGATGTTAACACAGGACTCGCAGGCTATTGGACATTCGATGAGGGAACTGGTAGCGCTGTTACTGATTATAGTGGAAATGGGTTAGATGGATATCTTTCAGGGGGTTCTTGGGAGTCAGGCATTATTGGTGGCGCATACAGATTTGGAGGAGATGGAGATAGCATGACTGTGCCTGATAATGACATATTAGGATTAAGTGCAGTGACTGTGAGCGCTTGGATTAATGCTGATCAGTACAGAACTAGTTGTGATGGTGATTGCTACAATTTTATTGTGGCGAAGAGCAATTGGGATGATAATCGTGAGTTCCGTTTCAGGTATCATTCTTCAGATGGAGATATTCGATGGCAGGTGAGTGCTGATGGAGTTAGTACTCCTGAAGTTAAGTTTGATGCTGCAACTTATGCTCCTGCGGGAAGTTGGCATCATATTGTGGGGACGTGGGATAGTGCGACTTCTGATATTTTAGTTTATGTCGATGGTGTGTTGCGTGATTCTGGCACTTTGTCCGCTAGTAATCTTTATGATGGTTCGGCAGCTTTCAGTGTTGGCAGTTCTGGTAATAATGGCGGTGGATTGTCTGATGATTGGGTAGGCCTTGTTGATGACGTTCGTGTTTATGATAGAGCTCTTGCTCCCGAGGAAGTTTTAGTTTTGTTTGGTGGTTCTTCTTCGTGCCATTGGGCTGACTCTGATTGTGGTGGTTCTGTTGGTATTTCTGAGCTTGTTGTTGTGATCACTTCGTGGATGTCTGGTGAAAGGTCTATTAGTGAGCTTGTTGAGGCGATTCAGTTATGGCAAAATGGTTGATTTTCCTTGTAATATTCATGGTTCCCTTAGCTATGGCCCTCCCTCAAGGCTGTGAAGATATCCCCATACCTGCAGGAGATACTATAATCAACGTGAACCCGAGTCAGGCAGGGCAGCTGAGAAATATTATCATGGGTGCTAATTCTGACACTACAATTCTCCTTGCAGACGGTACTTATAATTTAGGTTCAAGTTACAGACTAGAATTTACTAGTCCGCGAGTTACTCTCAGATCCGCTTCTGGAAACAGAGAAGCGGTTATCATTGACGCAGGATATAGTTCTTCAGGAGCCGCGGAAATAATATTCATAAGTGTTCCAGATATTACAATAGCTGATTTAACCCTCCAGCACGCGTATTACCACCCCGTTCATGTGGTGAGCGGGGGAGATAGAGCAATCTTGTACAATCTTCACATTATTGATGGCCGTGAACAGTTCATCAAGGTGAATCCTGATGGTAGTGGTTATGCAGACTATGGTATCATTGCATGTTCACATCTTGAAATGACGCCTGCAGGTAGAGGTTATGTCGAAAACGGATGCTACACTGGAGGCATAGACATACACGCCATGCAGGGTTGGAAAATAATGGACAACCTGATAGAGGGAATTTATTGCGATGATGGTTCTGGCCTGGCAGAACATGGTATCCACGTCTGGAGTCTCTCCAGAGATACTATTGTCGAACGGAATATTGTGAATAACTGTGCTAGAGGAATAGGCTTTGGCCTTGGCGCAGGGTCTAGTAGTGTAACGCCCAGGAGCTATCCTGATAACCCGCTTGATGGCTCTGGATTTTCAGCAAATGAAGTGATGCATATTGATGGGGTGATTAGAAATAACTTTGTATACAGTGATATAGGAGGATACTTTGATACTGGAATAGGTTTGGAATCAGCGTACGGTGCAGAAGTGTATCATAACACAGTCCTTACTGATAACGATTACTCTCTTGGGATTGATGTTAGGTTTCCTGCATCGGTGGCTACCGTGAAGAACAACCTGCTCTATCCTTATCCTGTTTATCAGAGAGATGGGCCAACTCTTACAGAATCAGGAAATGTCCAGGCTTCTTCGTCTATGTTTGTAGGTGGAGGTGATTTGCATCTCAAGTCCACTGCTACTCAAGCTATTAACCAAGGAAGCAATGTTGGTGTTACTACAGATATAGATTCACAAACTAGAGATAACCAACCCGATATAGGTGCTGACGAGTATGGAGCTACACAGCAGTGCCATTGGGCCGATTCTGATTGTGGTGGTTCTGTTGGTATTTCTGAGCTTGTCGTCGTGATTAATTCGTGGATATCTGGTGAAAGGTCTATTAGTGAGCTTGTTGAGGTTATTCAGCTCTGGCAGAACGGCTAAGCTTTTAAACTAAGAATTTTGTTTGCTTGTTATGAATTGGAAACCATGGCTTCCAGGACTTAAGCAGGCAGGACATCTCTTGATGTTGTTTAGTTTCCTATTCGCGCTTCTTGCGCTTCTTGACTCTATCTACAACACGATAACTCTATTATCAGTCATGTCTTCTGCGAAGTTTATCTTCACGCTCTACATGTTCATGGCAGTGCCTATAATCGTGGGGTTGAGACTCATCCATACAAAGAAGCCTTGGCTCGCATGGGTGTGGATTGGTGTTGTGGGTGTTGTTTTGTCATTATGGGCCACTGGATTCTGTATGGGCTGGCCTCTTGTCAGTAGTATTATGGTTTGCGGTGCTTTCGACTCACTAACTTTCGGAGCTTACATTTCAGGAATAGTTATTCTTGTGGTCACGATGGTGGTGGTTACTCTCGTCGAAAGGCGAAAACGTTTATAAACGACCTTTAGGTCCTCAAGGATAACCATAGTGGGTATAGTCTAATGGTTAGGACGGGGGACTGTGGCTCCCCAGATCCGGGTTCAATTCCCGGTACCCACTCTTTTTCTTCTCGACGAGAGACTTCTGTTGGGGAATTGAACTCTTGATCCTTTATTGTAGTTTCTTTGCCATTTTTTCTATTCGTGCAATGATTATGTTCAATAATATTTTCAGATTGCCTTTTCTTGCTTTCTCTAACGATTCATAATATTTCAACCGTTCTCGCACTTGGATGGTGATCATTGGAAAGTTGTTCTGATGGAGCATCCAGTTGATGAGTAATCTTCCAACACGGCCATTTCCATCTACGAATGGGTGAATTGACTCGAACCCTGCATGGAAATATGCTGCGGATATTGAGGGATGTATGTTCTTGTTTCGATTGTACCAAGAAATGAGTTTTCGCATCTCTGTTGGTACTTCTTCTTTTTTTGGTGGAACGAAATTTGCTCCTCGAATGAATACTTGCACCGTGCGATACTTTCCTCGTTGCTCTTCAAAATCTTCTAGTAACGTATTCTCGGTAACGATTGCTTGTAATTTGCAGATGAATGTTTTTGTGAGTTTTCCTTCGTACTTGAGGATGTAGTCAATCGCTTTTTTGTGATTGATAATTTCATAAATTTCCCTCGGATGTTTTCCCTTTGGCACAATATTTTCAAACAAAAGCATCGCAGTTTCCTTGAGAGTGAATGAATTACCTTCTATTGCGTCGCTGTGGTAGGTGAATTCCGAGATGAAGGATTCATAGAATCCTGGTTGAGAAAAGAGTTTCTTGTCAATTTTTGAGATTTTCTCAAGTTCTTCTCTTTGTTTTCTCGTTAAGAGTGAATTGAGTGATGTGTTAAGAATGAAATCTGCTTCTTGTTCTTTTTTTTGGAGCTCTTTCGATGAAAGATTTTTCCCGAGGTATTTTCGTACTTTTTTGACTTTTTTCCCTTCTCGAACACTTTTACTTCGATAGTAGTATTTTGTGTCCCCACGTCTGATAATGTCTGTGCTAGGCATACTTGTTGTATGTCTACATTCTATATAAAGATTTCTATTGTGTAGTCATATTTTTCATAAAACTACTAAAAAACCGTGACCTAACCGTAACTTTATGGTGCGGCACCCACTCTTCTCGAGAAACATATTTTGGTTATGCTTATATCTGTGCCTGAGATTCCATCACCATGAACAAAGCATTACCTGTGGCGCTTTTTGCTCTTATCGGATGCACGCTGTGTTCTAGAAATATTGGTGTTTTAGAAGATCTTGTTCAACCAGAATTTGAAACTGTTGCAGGAATGGAATATAAGATATCTCAAGATTTCTTAGAGGAGAATGCAGCATTTAGATTGCCTAGATATGAGCTGGTCTCTTTTTTATCAAAAGAGGCAAATCAAGATGAATTTCAGGTTGTATATCTTCCCGGATTAGAGTTGCTGGTTAATATTAGTAAGAAACGAGAAGGAGACAAGGTGTATGTAAAAGATGATGTTCTGGAGAAACTGATACTGGCCGGTTTGAGACCACACATGATACATAATCACAATAACTTTGATTTAGATCCTGGAATTGAAAATATTCAGCTATACTGGATTGCTCCTTCACTTAAGGATCTCTCTTCTTATTTCTACATGCTAGAAAATATGGAGGAACCAGAATATAGCATAATCAATGAATATGGGCTCCTCACCATAAAAGCTAGCAAGGATATTCTGGAGGGTACGAATAGTCCGTATTTTTATAAGTCAATGGTTGCCGGCCTGAGTCATATTCAGATGACATTGGTTGATGAGACTCCTGAAAGTCTGACAGATTGGGCAGAGAATTATCGA
>JAAOYH010000085.1 GCA_018221245.1 Candidatus Woesearchaeota archaeon | reverse complement strand
TTCTAAACCATCTCCACAAAAACAAACCCAGGATACTCTTCAGAAACAACCGTCCCATCCATTAACTTCTCGACAACAAAGATAGAATTACGTACAGGAACAACCATTCGACCACCTAAAGATAACTGATCAAGTAAATACTTTGGCAACCACTTTCCAGCAGCCGAAACCAAGATCCGATCATAAGGAGCTCTAGACATCAAGCCATTACCAGAAAGCCTGATAGAAGCCCAAGTAAAGCTATACTTATCCAGGTTACCCCTACCAAACTCAACTAATGAAGGCTCCACCTCAACACCATACACAAAACCAGTAGAACCAACAAGAGCAGATAATAACCCTGTTGTCCACCCTGAGCCAGAGCCAACATCTAACACTTTCATACCAGGCTTAACATTAAGCCAAGAAAGCATCTTAACAACAGTGGTAGGCTGACTAATAGTCATGCCTAACCCTATCGCCAGAGGAAAGTCCTCGTAAGTGTCAGTATCTTTAGAACGAACGAAATCACCGCGATCAACAGAAAGAAGAGCCCGTTTAACAGAAACATCAGCAATTTCAAGATATTCTACCAGTTCCTTGTTAGACCTCACAAAAGTAGAACTATGCAAAACAATAAAAGAGTATGGGAAAAGGAGTCACTTGTAAAGATAACAAGCTTCTATCCTTTCAGCAGGTGATCCACCCTGGCTACCGTAGCACCTCATGAACCTAGCACTCACTGTTCGGGCTCCCAGACCCACAAGGTTCTCTCCAGCGTCGTATGTGAACTCTTGACCATGCACTTCTACAGTGGTTAGTCCACTCACATCTGGCTGATCATACTGGGTCAGGCCGAACTGGTATCCTAGGAAGAACGCCACGAAAATCAGTGACATTCCAAGGAACTTCCGCATCTTGTCGTCCACTTTAAATTTCTTCGCCATATACCAGTATAGAAAAATGTATATTATAAAGGTTTCGGTAAAAAGAGAGAAAATAGACCAGAAAATAGTCATTCACAATATAAAGAGGTCAAGAACTGCAATCCAATGCGAAAGGCTCTAGCACTCACAGCCATGCTCATGCTGCCAGTATCAACACTATCGAACGACATCCTTCCAAAGGCAGAGCTACCAGAAAATATTCCTTTGAAAAATTACATCTACATCAACAGGAATATCTTCCAAGACAATCTAGAACAAAGGTTCGGCATAGAGATACCTGACCATACATACGAGTTCAACAAGGTCCAATCCTACAACCTTCTCATGGAGTTTTATTTCGATGATTCTAGAATAGTAGTCTATGACGCAGACAATAAGGATTTTGATGAATTTGAAGTCAGGCCCACCATATACCACGAACTCACCCATGTTTACGTGACTGGCCTTATGAAATCTCTTGGGAACGAACTGGGAGAGGGCTGGAAAATAAAGCCCTTGCCTGACCAGGTTATAATATGTGAAGGCATCGCGGAGCACGTCGGAGTGCTATCAGGAAACCTCAGACTGCCATTTTATGAGTTTCCTAAAATAGTGACTGACTTCAAGAAACAGGCCATAAAAGTAACCGGCTTGAAATACAGGTACGGCCGACAGATAGTCGACCCCATATTCAAAGAGTTAGGAGTAAAAGAAGGCATTGACGCTATTTTCAAACACAGAGCATTCACCTGGAATGACCTCACAGACCCAGAAACATACCAGAGAGAGGTGATAGACAGTGTTAAGACTAATTAAGTCTCAAATGAGTAGAACTATTGCTCTAACAGCCATGCTCATACTGCCCTATTCAACTATTTCCAATGAGACATCGCCAATAGATCCTCCTGAGAACCTTGTCCTCAAAGATTACGTCTACTCCAATATGGATATCTTCAAAGATGAGTTCAAAAACAGATTTGGATTAGAATTACCTGATTTCACCATGGAATACAGAGATGTGGAGCAGGGTGCTCTAACCGCTTATGACAATTTTCAAAATAAATTGGTTGTAAAACACTCAAGTACAGAAGATTACGACGATATCATAATGAAAGGTAAATTGATGCACGAGATGACTCACGCTTATGTACATGACCTTATTGATAACCAAGAGCTCGGAGAAGGTTGGTTGAAAATACATAATCTGGAACAGGAAATAATCTGCGAAGGATTAGCAACCGCGACAAGGCTTATGGTCACAGGAGAGGAGATTCATAAATATAAAATTAAACAAGCCATGGAAGTATTAATCGAAGATGACTTTATTACTCGTCCGAGTTTAAAATACCATTTTGGCCACCAAGCAGTAAATCCAATATTAGATGAACTAGGGGTAAAAGAAGGCATTGACGCGATTTTCAAACACAGAGCATTCACGTGGGATGATCTAAGAAACCTAGAGGCATACCAGAAAGAAGTCATAGGCAGTGTTAAAAACAAGAGCAAATGATAGAACAGGTATGGCGGTCATCAGAGCCAAGGATGCCAACAGGACAGAAGCGGATTTTGTCATCATCTTCATCAGCATATTCCTGTTCGTCGCGCTAACGGTGCTGGAATCATCAGGGCTCATCTCAGGAGGCGCATTCTGGATATCTCTCGGAGCACTGTTCGGTCTCCTGATAGTGGGGATAGCGATAACGGACCACTGGGCAACACTAGAGGTCAGCTTCTCTGACAAAGGGTTCAGCTTCTGGGAACACGGCGATAAGGTAATAGTCCCCTGGGCAGCCATATCCAAGGCTAAAGAGACAGTCTATTTCCTAAGATTTCACGTCAAGATAGTTCTAGAGGTGGAGTTCACTGTGAACGGCGACTACGATCTGAAGCTAGGCGAACAGTGGAGAAGGCACTCGCCGTCAAGCCTGCTTGGCAAGGACCAGAAGTGGCACATCACTCACGGATACAGCCAGGCCATCAAGTTCTTAGGAGAACACTGCGTCTTGATAGAGTCCAACCACGAGAAAACAGTCCTTGCAGCCACAAAAGCCAGGGCAGATAAAAGGATAAAGTACGTGTGGTGACGGAAGGTTTCCGGGAATTCTAGCACAACATAGATAATTATATATATCTTATGTGATATATGGAAGTTATGGCTACTACAATATCCATAAGCGAGGCTATGAAAGAAAAATTAAAGAATCTTGGCAGAGCAGGAGATTCGTACGAGGATGTTATAAGCAAGATGTATGACATAACAAGCAAGCACCTTCTTCTAACATACTTATACGACGAATCAGATTCTATCCCCATAGAAGAGGCTCTAAAGCAGGCAAAAGCAAAATGGCCAGAGTGATAATCACCGAGTCCCTCAAGGACGAGTTGATCAGCAAATTCAAGGCAGAATCAGTCAAGATAATCAGAACTATGAAGAGTCTGGAAAAAAGCCCTAGTAAGGGGAAAATCGTAGGCCACGTGCAAGAAATAATAATCAAAGAGCTCAAGCATGGAACGTTCAGATTCTATTTCATCACCGACGGACACCTGTTAAAATTTGGAACAGAGCAGGAGATTGCAAGACTTCTAATCAAGTTTGTTAGGATGTCAGGGAAAAAAGATCAGCAAAAAGCTATCGACGACATAAAGAATATTCTGAAGACGTTAGGGTTTGAAGGCTTCTAGGTAAAGTATATAAACGAAATAGAGACCTCGAGAATCACAGCCCCGTAGTGTAGCGGCCAAGCATCCAGCGTTCTGGGCGCTGGGACCTCGGTTCAAATCCGGGCGGGGCTATTTTTCTGTAGCAAGATATTTATCTGGCGGGTTATTTCTCTCGTAGTATGGGGTTCGATCCTTCAAGAATTGCGGATGGATATAAACCAACTTTGGAAGAAATTATGGATGATATAGGAATAGATTCTCCTGATGAATTTAGGGCCGCTGTTTTGGACAGATGTAAAGAGATTTATGCAAACGCCAAAAAATCGGAGAACATATTTCATAAAAGTGCTGGCGAGGGCAATACTTATTCTATGGCTCTATGCAATTCTTCGGATTTCTATCAAACATTAGTGAATATGGGGAGTGGAAATTGTGCTCTCACAGTTAAAGATGATTATTCTTCTGATGTGTATTTCCTTGTTTTTACGAACAAGGTTCCGCCAGAATTCATTGATGTGGTTGCTTCTCATGAGGTTGCCGAATATCAAGCACTTTGTGATGGTATAGATCAGTCTTTGGCACATAAAACTGCGTCTTTGGCTGAGATTACAAGAGCGCGCGAACTTGACATTGAGGACAGTTACTTAGAATATTTACGAGAGAGCTACCCGGGAAAATATGCTGAAATGCAAGATATCATATGAAAAATGGGTGGTATGCGTGAATAGCCCATCGAAAGTGCAGTCGATGGCTCATGGCGGGGCTATACCCTTACTATTATTCAAATAATAGCAATCTTTTTATATTTGTAAGGGTAACTGTGTCTGTATGAGAGTGACCAAAAAGCACGGAGCTCATTACTTGCAGCATTCGTTCAGAAAACAAGGCAAGATAGTGACGAAGGAAAAGTACCTAGGAAAGCACGTCCCGAAAGCCATCGAAAATATCAAAGAGATATTTCTCCGTGAATGCAGGAAAGAGGCTTTTTACGATACGTTTGATTCCATACGAACAGCATACAGGGAAGAGTGGCAGAAATATCCCTCTTCAATCAAGGAAAAAATATTGCAGGAACTCTCCATCGACTTCACGTACAACACAAACGCAATTGAAGGATCGACAATCACTCTCGAAGAAACCAGAGAGCTCCTAGAAAAAGAAATCGCGCCAAACAAGCCACTACGCGACGTGAAAGAGGCCGAACAACACGCAAAACTCTTCCGCGAGATACTCTCAAAAGAAATCTCTTTGACACAAAAAACACTTCTTGATTGGCACGCAAAACTTTTCACAGAAACAAAACCAGACATCGCAGGAAGCCTCAGAGAGTACCGCGTACGCGTAGGACCCTATGTAGCACCCGACTGGCAAGACCTGCCAGAACTACTCAAAGAATTCTTCATCTACGTAAAAAAAAGCAAAGAGCTGCACGCAATCGAACGAGCAGCCAGGATCCACTACAGATTCGAAAAAATACATCCCTTTGGCGACGGGAATGGGCGCATAGGGAGACTGATAACGAATTACGTCCTCTGGAAAGAAAAATATCCCTTGCTCATCATCGAATACAAGAAAAGGAAATCATACTATAACGCGCTCAAGAAGGATGAAGATGCGTTTGTGCAATACTTCATCAGAAGATACTTTGCAGTCCACAAAAAGTACTTGAGGTAATCTCATAGTTTGGAGGTATCCCTGCGATCCAGCCGAAGCTATTTTCTAACTCTATTTGTGGCATCCTTTCACCACCAAGTAGTAATGGTTCAGAAACCTTTATAAATGACCTGTTCATGACGATTTCTGGGGGAAATAATTTGGTAAGTACATGCGGACACATAGAAACAGGACCGGACAAGCTTCTGAGTCTGGTTAACGAGAACCACGAAATCAGCACAGTCAATGCTGCAAACCAGCTCAAGGTTGATAAGACCACGGTTGAGGCATGGGCAGATCTTCTGGAAGACGCGGAAATGATCCGGTACATGCCGTCATTCAACGGAACTGTGCTCTGCACGACAGAGACAAAAAACAGCGGCTTCACTAAAATGATTAAGAAAGGGGCATTCTCCCTAAAGAAAAAGAAGCTCCACAACGAGCAGTTTCTCAACCAGAGGCTAGACGAGATCCGAGGCAGCCTAAAACTCCTAGATTCAAAGCTCAAACAGTACAAGAAGTACCAGCGACTATGCGCACAGGCCAAAGAACGAGACAGGATGGCCAACCAAAAAGTAAAGCGCCTAGAGAAGCTTCAGAACAAGATAGAAAGGATGCACAAGAGCCTCACAAAGGAAAGAGATGTCATAGAGAGTCACGAGGACAGGCTAAACAAGGAGCGCCTCCAGATCAAGCAAGACAAGGCACACATCAAACTGCAGAAGTATGAGATGGTGCAGAAGCGTAAGACCTTCGACAAGGAGCTCAATAAGTTCATCACAGAAAGATTAAAAAAAATAGAGTAATTCTAAAAATCCTCAGGTTCTAAAGATTCAACCCACAGCGCAACATCGTAAGCTGTGTGAAGATATGTCTTAATCTCTTCGACCTCTTCAGGAGTGCATTCAGGATAATTGTCAAGCCCCATCCCATACAACATAGTCAATATCTCCCCCGTTGCACACTCTTTATCTGTCTCAGAACCAATATAACCTACACCTTCCGTGAACATATCCTTTCCGTCATCAAAACTCCAACCTGTATGAATCTTAAACTCTTCTCCTTTTAGTTCCTCTACATGAAGAGCTTTTAATCTACCACTCTCGTATATGTAATGCCTCATAGAATATTCATTATCCCCAGTTAATTGTATATCATACCCATGAATTTTTCCAGCAACACTTTCAGGAAGTTCAAATGAATATGCAGGACGAGTGGGCACAGCCGTCTCAATATCGGGTGGTTGTTGTGCTGGAAGTGCTGTGGCTGCTACCAAGAGAATGGATGCTAGAGTTGATTTCATAATTTAGGGATAAGGAGACAGTATAAGAAAATAACTAAAAAAAAGGAGTTAAATCGCCTGGAACCACTTCTCAGCATACTCGCCGACAAGAGGTACGGGTTTCTTCACGCCGTTGATGGCATTGATGAGACCCAAAATCCAGAGCACGAACACGAATAAGCCTAGAAGCCACCCAATCTTGGGAACGAACCAAGTCACCATCCACATTATCATCAGGAGCAATGATTGCCTGAGGTGATACCTCACAAGCGGATTCTTTTTGTCCATGTTCAGTAGAAGCGCAATGATCCATCCTATCAGCGTGATATAAGCTACAATCGCCAAACCGTTTCCAGTAGTTTTCTTTGCCATGAATATACCCTCCGGTGCTTCTAGAATATCTCTGATATTAAAGTGTTACTCTAAGAATATCAGCAAACCCATCAAAGTCAGGCCCAGTATGAAAGCTCCAACCTGAAGTAAAGACTTATTTGGAGCGGTCTCCTTGTGCATCTCAGGCACCAGGTCAGCAGCAGCCACGTACAGGAAGTTCCCTGCAGCGAAAGGAATCAGGAAAGCAGTCATTCCAGGTATCCTGGAGCTCAACAGTAGAGCCATTATGGCCCCCACGACCGCAGTCACCGCAGTCAGGAAGTTGAGGAAAAGCGCCTTGCTACGAGAGAACCCACCATAAACCAAGACCCCGAAGTCACCGATCTCCTGAGGGATCTCGTGAAACACGACAGCAATAGTGGTCGCGATACCGACAGGAACAGCTACAAGGTATGAAGCAGCTATGAGCACGCCATCGACGAAATTATGGATACTATCACCCACAAGATTCATTATCGCAACAGGATGAGGATGATTCTCTGTAGTCGCGTGGTGGCAGTGCCTCCAATGGATGTACTTCTCGACGATAAAACTGAACAGGAAACCCAAAAGTAAAGCTATAGAGATAGAGAGTGTGAACCCGTCCGTTGTAGCCTCAGGCAGGAGATGAAAGAACACATCCCCGAAGAACGCACCAGCAGAGAAACCCACCAGATAGATGAGCATTTTCTTCAGGACCTCTTTTGATAAGGATAACGTTACAGCCCCGACGAGAGATAAAACACTAACAAGAAACACACTGCCCAGTGTATACAGCCAGGATTCAAGCATGGGATACGGGCTCCCCATCTGTATAAAAAGGTATCCAAATACTGACCGACTAATCCAGACGATATAATCCGAAAACGTTTAAAAAGGCCCTCGGTTTCGAGCAGCAATGGCTACAGGCCTCCTGGCAGACCCGATAATGTTCATGGGCATGATAGTATTCTTCGTCCTCTTCGGATTCCTGTTCTTCGTATTTGTAGTGTTCCTAATAGCCATGGCCAAAGGCAGGCACAAGTACAAGAAACACAGCCCAGCAGTCACAGTAATAATCCCCACGTACAACGAGGAAGCGCATATCGGGGCGTGCATAGATGCTGTAAGAGCCACGAAATACCCGAAGATGACGCTATTAGTGATAGATGACGGCTCCACAGATAAAACCAGGGACATAGTCAAGGCCAGAGGGGTCAAGCTCGTAAAGCAGAACCACAAGGGAAAGGTCGAAGCATTGAACAATGGCCTGAGACTAACCAAGACCCCTGTACTAGTGACTATCGACGCGGACACGATGGTCAGAGAAGACTTCATAAGCGAGATCGTCAGGCCCTTCGCGGACAAGAGCGTCGGAGCCACATCAGGAGTAGTTCTGGTCGAGAACAGGAACAACATCGCAGGCATCTTCCAGAATATAGAGTACCATTACAATAACCTCATAAGACAGAGCTTCACAAGAGTCTTCGACACAGGAATCTGGTTCTTCGGCTGCCTGGCAGCATACAGGACCGCCACACTGAGAGAGCTGGACGGGTTCAGCAAGGACACAATGACAGAGGACATGGACATAGCGATGTCCTGCAAGAAAGCAGGCCACAAGACGATAAACGTCACTACGGCAGCAGGCTATACTGTGGTGCCGACAACCCTGAAGAAACTATTCCTCCAGCGATCAAGATGGTGGGTAGGGGGGTTGCAGAGCCTGATGAAGAACAAGAAAATGTTCTCATTTAGAAGCAGCCCAAGCATCCTATTCCTCTTCGTGAACCACTTCTGGTGGGCATTCTACGCCTTCCTGAGCCTACCCCTCATAATCTACCAAGTCTTCTACTGGCTCCCCGAGACAGGCGTCGGCATGTACCTGTTCAGATGGTTCACCCTAATAGGGCCGTTCTACGTGCTCTACAAGATGCCCGTATGGGGCCTGAACTTCTACAACATCTTCGGCGTCCTCTCAGGCATAATAAGCGTCGCGATGATAGTCTCGGCCATAAAACTGTACAAGGACAGGCTCACATTGCAAAACCTTATAGCTATATTCCTATATTTCCCATATACAATCATATTAAACCTGCTCGTCGC
>JAAOYH010000001.1 GCA_018221245.1 Candidatus Woesearchaeota archaeon | reverse complement strand
TCTACTGCACAGTAGTATTTATATATTGGTTCTAAGTTATTCTATCATGGCTACCGACAAGCACAGGTTTGCGCAGAAAGTACACGAAAAAGATCTAAAGAAAGCCGACCCTTCCAAAGACCAGTACAGCCTAATAATGCGCCTTCAGAAAGAGTTCCCAGAAGAATGGGAAGCGCTTGACGAAGTGTTTGCGTGCTGTAACCACATCCCTGTGGCAGGAACAAACACACAGATACCTACTTTGTCACAGATAATCTCTATGGATAAGTACGTGACAAAAATGTTACACGGAGAAGAAGAGAACCCTGCAGCAGCATACTTCATACATGAATCCATCCAGAACAGGAAGTGCCTCAACGAGAAGAAGGGCATAAAGGAAGATCCTTACCAGACATCAGAATGCGGAGCACTCTCATTCCACTACGGAAGCATAATTAGCAAATTGTGAAGATAAATCTAAATACCCCCTCTAAGTTCTAGGAACATGCCAACGAATCCCCTGAGATTCACCCAGCGGCTCAGAGAGCGAAGTATCCAAGAGCAGAAGCCATGGAGACGCCAGGCAATAATGCTGGAACAAGTCATGGCTGATTTTCTGGACGAGCACAAAGACCTAGATGAGATGTTTGAGGCAGCAGATTACGAGCCCTCACCAATCATATCAGAGGGAAAGCCAACCAGGAGTGTGCCAACCCTGTCCCAGCTTGTGATGATGGATCATTACATTTTCTCAGCAGTATTCTTTAGAGACATAGAATATCCTGGAGTGATAAGATTTGTCTACGAGTCCTTGAATAATCGGCTTGAAATCGAAGACGCCAAAGAATCAGGCATCTGCCTAGAAGATTATGACGCCTGCCACAAACTCCTTGAAGAGTACCGAGGACTCCGTGCTGAGTTCCCGGGCTAAACTTTATAAACTTATGAGAGTCCTCGAGCACTAGCCCCCTGTAGCTCAACGGTAGAGCGTTCGGTTGTAGATGAATCATAATGAGGCGGCCAGTGGCCAGCGATGAATTATGATCAGCCGATCCCGAAAGGTTGCTGGTTCAAATCCGGCCGGGGGGATTTTTCCAGTAATTTTTTATTTCCTGTGATGTTTCTCCGTTTTATGAGCAAGCTATCTATTTGTTCGCTGGTATTGGCTACAGTGCTCTCTGGATGTCCTAGCTTACCTACACACCTCGATTTTGAGGTGGCAGGATTAACATTCAGGAGAACTGATGAGCTTGTCCACAAATCAGTAACTGCATTTTCTATTCCAAAAGAAAATCTTGTCGACACCCTGGCAGCGTATGCAAATCAGGATGAGTTCCAGATTGTCTACCTCCCTGACAAGGAAATAGCGATCAATATCACCGTCGCTAGCACGGTTGACGAGTCTAAATCACAAATAGACATACTCTATACACTTCTCGAGGCAGGAATAGCCACAGATATAATTCACAATCACAACGACCGAGATTTGAATCCTGAAAGTGAATATATTGGAAGGCAACTCTACTGGGTTGCGCCCTCAATGAAAGATATAGGGCAATACATCGGCATTGGGTACCAAGGACCCCTGTTCAGATATCGTATCGCGACAAAGCACGGGCTACTCACTCTGCAGACAAGTGAGAGCACATTCAAGAAAAGTAATAATCGATATTTCTACAAAGCCATGAGTTCAGAAGCGAGTTATATGCAAATGACGTTGGAAAACAAAGAAAGTGATGATTTAGAAACTTGGGCTGAGAATTATAAGGGCATATTCAGCTTGTCATTTAATCCTACACTTGACTAGAGTCAGATACCTAGGTACTAGAAGAGTAAGTCACAGCAGGGAATTTTTTCTTTATAGTGTAAATCCTCCGGATTCTTATGAGATCACTTCTTAACTACAACGCCCAACATACTTGACATAGGAAACTATATAAGTTACAACATTGTAAATATTGCACATATGGCACTTAACATGACAAAACGAATTCCTGTCTCTGAGAAGCGATGGAAGCAGCTCGGACAGATGAAACAAGCAGGACAATCGTACGATGCGCTTCTAGGGGAGCTTGTTCAGGCTCGCAATCGTCTCGACCTCGCGAGAAGGATGGACGCCGCAGAGAAGGGCAAGGGAGAGTGGTTTTCTCTTGAGGATGTATGACTTACAGAGTGGTGGTCTCTGAATCAGCAAGAGCCTTTCTCGGGTCGTTAGATAAGAAAAGCAAGTCAATATGTAAAAAGAATCTGCGGAAGTTGATTTCTCCCTATCCTGGAAGAGGCTCGGGCGACAAAGAACGGTTGGTTATAGCCGGCAAGGACAGATACCGGATGCACATCGGGAGATCATATACGGCGCTTTATATCATCGACGAAGAAAAGAAGCTTGTTCGAGTTGTTGAAATATTGACTATCAAAGCTGCACACAAGAAATACGGGTTCTAACCAGGAATTCTATATTGGCCCTTTTCAACGTTCTCGCGTCCCAGCATTCAGAACAACGATATGTGAACGCCTAGGCGAGTCAGGAGAAAATCATACAGTATTAACGTCAGTAAAATGAGAAACAAAATAACAAGAAAATGATGCTTCCTTCGATGAAGACTGTGATGGTGACGCACATCCTTCTTCTTGTATGCGATGTCAAGTATCTCGTCGCCGAAAATAATAGAGAGGAAAGTGCCAATAGCCGAAAGAATGATGATTCCCCAGTACGGGAAAGGTTGATGTATGATGTGGGCGAAGAGCGATAAGAGCACAGTATCTTCATAGACCTCCGGAACGAACACGGTCGCCCAAACATTCAGGAGTATTGCAATAATCCACACGCCCACTTCACTCCAGACCATCCTGATACGCGTGATGAGCCTGAGCGGCAGATCCAGAAGGAATCCTGCGTCAGCAATCGGCGTGCAGAGCACGAAGAACGACCAAGTCAACATGCTCACCCCTATTCCCTCTCTAGCTCCGAACTTGTGGCTAGTGAAGAGCGTGTAGGCAATCAGAAGAGTGAACACTATCAAGAACTTGAACACAGGGTGCTGGTGCAGCTCATGGACAGCAAAGCGCTGCACGTGTAGCCACACATGCTTAACCCTTGAGGATATGTTCTTCATCTTGAGATTACCTAACAGGAGTTTTATATGATTTCCTATTCAATTCAAGAATCACTCAAAAAAATAAAAAAATAAAAATTAGTATGAAGATTTATTCTTTCTCTTCTTCGGCTTCTTCGACAGGCTCTTCCTCTGCTTCCTCAACAGGGGCCTCCTCAACAGGAGCTTCCTCAACAGGAGCTTCCTCTGCAGGTGCAGCAGATCCGTCGTCTAGAGAGACATTGTCGGCCTTGGGGCCTCTGTCGCCTTCAACAACATCGAATGATACTGCATCATTCTCTCTGAGCACTGTACCTTCAGCAACAGCCGATACGTGGACAAAATACTCTTTGCCGTCTTCGCCTGCAATAAAACCAAATCCTTTACCTGTGTTAAAAAACTTCACGTTTCCTTTCATTTCAATAACCTCTTGTTCTCAGAAATCCTTGATTTCCAAACTTATACTGTGTGAGTTCTATATTCCTTTATAAAGTATGCGAAAAGGTCATTTATAAATTCTTTTAAAAAGAGCAAAAAGCCACGAAGAATCTAGAATACACTAAAATCGTTTCGGTGCGCAACCTTTAAATAAGGCACGTCTCAGAGATGATATTAACAAGTGAGGTGAGTTCACGTGCAACGTCGCGGATCAATGCAACTAAGTATCGAAGCCATTATCATTCTAGTCATCGCTATGGTCCTACTGGGACTAGCAATCGCGTTCATCCAGAACTTCTTTAAGACTGGAACGGACAAGCTCCAAGAGCCGTTCGACGCGTTAGAGTTCGGGTGCGACCCCACCCAAGGAAGGCCAATCACAACGAGTCCGACCGATATCGAACTGAAATCAGGCACGCAGATGAATCTAAAGATTTGTGTATACGCTACTGCCGAAGCTCCTAAAGCTAATGTTGATTTGGCAGGGTGTAGAAGCACAAACCCCTTATATCTTGAGACTGAACCAACTCTCCTTACAACCTCACAATACATTAAGAGGACTGAAATTGGCGGTTTCAACACAGTCCTTACTGCAGTCAATAGCGAAAACTCTAATGATGCACTAGGAGTTGGCACGTATATCTGCACGCTCAGGTCTTATACTGGCGAAGGCACAGATATCACTAACCTCGGTACCCGCCAGATAACAATATCGGTGATCTAAAATGAAGCGCGTCATAACCAAAACGGAAGAGTTCGAGATAATGAAGCTGGTGCTTGACAAGTTCCTCTGGATCGGCGTCATCATAATGGCCTACGGGTTCTACAGGATTGTCGGCCTAAACAATGACTTCTGGTTCGGGTTCAGTATTCTAGTCTTGGGGGCTCTAGTACTCATGCTCTTTGTCTGGATCCTGATGAAGGAATACAATTACGTCAAGCGCTGATGGACCGGCACGGCATGGAGCTGGCCATAGGCACGCTCGTCGTGATAATACTAGGCATAATAATCGTCGGGATGGGTATAACGCTCATCTATATGGTTCTTGACTTAGGAGAAGAGACAATCGACGCAGTCACAGATAGTCAGCGTTCAGAGCTGAGACAACTAATCGCCTCAGGAGATCTCGTTGCAGTCACTCCCGGATCTGTCAAAATCAGGGCTGGCGAAAGTGCTATATTTGCTGCAGGCATAGAAAACAGGCTCAAGAAAAAGACCTACTTCTCTATTTCTATGAAAGGATTGGATGAAGCAAGAGGAGAAATCACCTGGCACACATATCTAGAACCTGGCCCGATAGACCCCAACCAGTACTCGGATTTTCTTGTGATAATATCAGTACCTGTTGATGCTCTTCCTGGAACTTACACATTCATAGTGAAAGTCACGTATGAAGAATTGCCTGACTCATTTGTCCAGTACGATTCTAAGCGGTTCTTCACAGTTATTGTCCGCTGAGAAGCCCTCTTAGGGCACGTTCCTTATCGTCTGCAACCACGACACCAGAAGCAAGAGCTACACCCTTGGCACCCAATGAGAGTGCAATATCCAGGTCCTTCTTGTCCTTTATCCCTGCACCTACCAGAACAGGCGTTGGCGTGCAGGATACAGCATCCTTTATCAGCTCCGGCCTTGAAGAGCTCACGGAGACATCGCCCGCGATAAGGTCTGGCGGCTCTATGCAGAAAAAAGTAGGGGTGAGCATCTGGTCGAAATGCTTGATCGCTGCAGCATCATCAGTGAAAAGTATGGCGTCCATGCCTTGAGCTGCTAGTCTTCTTGCAGCGCCCAAAACATCCTCTTCTGACATCCTGTGCTCACTATGGTTGAGGAATGAGCCAGCAGCGCCTGCGTCCTTGATAGATTCAACTGTGGAATAGCCCGTGTTTCTACCTGGCTCGAAAGCCGTGACGTGCTGGGCATACACCTTGATAGATACCACCTGTGCCACCCTCAAGATATCTGCGGTCTGGACCGCCACACGCACATCGACATCAAACTCCTGGCCGAGGCGTTCGCACATCTGTGCCAAATCAAGAGCCCTCTGCCCAGTAGCGTCAGGATAAGTCTTGAAGTTCACGATGACTACTGGCCGTCCCATGATGGCTCACCGCAGAGTGCGTATTAAAACCTTTCGCGAAGGAGAGCATAGCCAGCAGCAGCTATCAGGGCTAGGCTAAGCCATTGTCCCAGAGCCAACCCCAGGATGCCCGGGTCCGTAGGGTCTAGGGCCCTAAAGAAAGTCACAAAGAACCTGAAAAAACCATAAAGGAGGAAGAAAATCCACGTAAGAGTACCTTCCTTGAGCTTCTTGGTTTCCCTCATAACTAACAGGATAACAAAGAGTGCGAGGCTGTAGGCTGCCTCGTATAACTGACTCGGGTGCCGGCAACCATCACCAAAATCTACGCACCAGGATGCTGATGTCAGGGTCCCCCATAGCTCGCCATTCATGTAGTTCGCGACCCTGCCAAAAACTATGACCAACGCCAAGGGCAGCACTAGCACGTCAGATATCTGGAAGAAAGGAATCGACTTGCGTCTAGCGTATATCATCACAGCTATAACCGCTCCTAGGAGACCGCCATGTATGCTTAGGCCTCCCTCCCAAACCATGAATATAGCTAAAGGATTAGCGAGATAGAAAAGAGGGTTGTATACGAGCACATACAATAGCCGAGCACCAAGGATGCTACCTGTAATCAGCCAGAAAATCAGGTCTTCGGAATCTTTCTTGTTGAACCAGCCTAGCTTTTCTTCAGATGCGAGCCTCTTCAGGATGAAGTATGCCAAGAGAAATCCTAAAGCATATACTAGACCATACCAGCGCAGCTCTATAATACCTAATCTGACGAATACTGGCGAGAGATCCCATGTTATCATAGATGATTGAATCTTAGCCCCTATTTATGAGTTTAGATAGGCATCCATCCGGTTCTTTCAGGCCCTAACTCAAGCTCCTTGGAATTCATAGCTCTTCCTTCTTCACCTGAGAATAGCCTTATCCCGTACTTGGACTCCTTAACCCTCTTGTAAAGGTCAGGCGCAGCACCTGCAACTATAGGGTTTCCTGAGGGGCACATGTACTCTCGGGGCGCCTCGCGAGGCATTCCATCCCGGTAATTGTCCACGTACTTCTCTGCGTCCTCTGCAGTCAGGTGAAGAGAGCAGCCATCAGGCCTTACACCCCAACCGCGCTCTGACTCTTCCCAACTCAAGTAGATTATCTTTTCTAGTTCTACCATAGAAATTAGGAGTGGACTGAACTATAAAAAACACTAGCTACTGGAAGATCTCTTTGACTTTTGCAGTAAATGCATCCTTAGGTAGTGCGCCAACAAGTCTTGTAACTTCTTTACCATCTTTCATGAATATGATTGTGGGAATGCTCATCACGTTAGCCATCTGAGCTAGCTCTTGATGATCCTGAGTGTTGACCTTCGCGAAAGTCACATCAGTAATCTCTTTGGAGACCTCTTCGAAGATCGGCGCAAACATCCTGCACGGGCCGCACCAAGGTGCCCAAAAATCTACCACTGACTTGCCTTCTTTGAGAGTTGATTCGAATGATTCTGGAGTTAATTCTTGCATGATAATCACCTCATTTACGGCCCTTCCCAGGCCTTCTTAAAGCTTTTCCCATTTTAGTTTTCTTGAAGCGCTCCTTCACCTGTTCCCTACCACGATGCATGCCCTTCTGGACCTCCTTAACCTCCTTCTTCAGCTGGAGCTTTATCCTTATGTACTGTATCTGGCTATCGACCCAGTGGCTCTTATGGTAACGCCTGAAGAGAAGAAGCGAGAATATCAAGAGCAAAAAACCAGGGATGGCAGGGATAACTATTCCCAGGATGCCGCCCATAAATAGCACTATCGCTGTCGCCATCGTCAGCAAGTATATTGTCGCCCGGTAAGCACGCGAGATATCTTTATCTCCCTTAAACACCCTTTTCAGTATGAACAGTACCCCGAATATCACCAGGAGCATGCCTATGAGGCCGAACAGGAAAGCGAAGACAGACACGAGAACATCAACAGTCCACGAGTCACGGATACCCTCTATTAAATCTACAAATCCCATCTATCTCTCCTTCAGGAAATCTATTAGTTCTGTCTTTGTCAAGAGCTTCTCATCTCCAGAGCCCATATCTTTGAGCTTGTACTTGCCTTCTTTGAGCTCGTTCTCTCCAAGCAGGACAACAAAAGACATGCCCTGCACGTTGGCATAATCAAGATTCTTGCTTATGGAACGCTCTAAAAGGTCAGTATCCGCACGTATCCCCTCTGAGCGGAGCTCCTGGACAAGAGCATTGCTCTCTACGGGCGTCTTGATAGGGATTATGAAAATATCAGTCACAGTCCTGCGTGCCTCTTTCTCGGAGGCATCCATTATAGGCGCGAGACCGAAGCTAATCCCAACGGCAGGATAGTCGTCAGGTCTTCCTATGAAGCCACCTATCATCCTGTCGTACCTGCCACCGCCGGCCACTGAAGATGTTATCTCGCTATCCACTAGGAATGCCTCAAAGACCATGCCTGTGTAGTAAGACAGGCCTCTTGATAACGAGGGATCGAACTCGACCCTGGCGTCCTTGGCCAGCTCTAGCACCTTGCTGACGCGTTCTAATTCGGGAGAATCACCATACTTTGACTTGATAGCTTGGATCCTGTCCTCTGAGCCGGAGACCTCTATGATGTTCTCGATAGCATCCGGATTGAGACCCTTGTCCTTCAATTCCTTCTGGACCCCCTCCTTGCCTATCTTCTTGAGCTTGTCCAGAGAGAGCATGATGTCTGTGAGCTTGTCCTCTGGAATTCCTACCTTCTGCAGCATGAGCTTCAGGAGCGCGACGTTGTTAATCACAACCTTGACCTTCATGTTTAGTGCGTCAAATACAGAAAGAGCCAATTGGACGCACTGCGCGTCGGCAGCAGCAGTGTCTGCACCGATTATATCGCAGTCGCACTGCATGAACTCGCGGTAGCGTCCTAGCTTGATAGGACCATCACGATATACCCTGCCTATGGCGTACCTCTTGAAGGGCATCTTGATATTAGGATTGCAGGCCACGTACCTGGCCAGCGGGACCGTAAGGTCGTACCTCAATCCCAAGTCACGGTCTCCCTGATCCTTCAGCCTGAACGCCTCTTTCAGGATATCCTCTCCGCCAGCGTACTTGGCAGATAGGACTTCCCAACGCTCGACTATGGGCGTCTCTAATGGAGAGAAGCCGAAAATCTCGAACCGCTCTCTCATGATACCTATGATACGCTGTGAGAAAATGGCCTCTTCTGGCCCTGCATCCCGCATGCCTCTCGGCGGCTGTGTCTCCACGACGTCACGACTCTGGTACAGGTTTATATAGGCATCGACGCGGGTTTTATATCTGAGAAGCAGATTCTCTGCCCTATGCTTAACAAACCGTCCGGACTAGAGATGATATCCTTGGAGGAGCTTAAGGTTGCTCTGAACACCATCAGGAACCCTATGATTGTTGTTGAGATAGATCGTGGGAAATTCCATAACGACCTCACATCAAGCGGACTAGAAGCCCGAAAATACATAGAAAACAAGATCTGTGACGATATCTCCGACAGGTTCCATGTCGATATCACCGATAAGTTTTCACACCTACGAGACCATATCACCCGCATAGAATACTCTGAAGAAAGAGGGGTTATCTGGATAGAGGCCCAATACCCTAATGATAAGCCAGTTACGAGTTATAATATTCTTCTGAAGCGTCACGACTCACTCTGTGAGCTTCAAGACTGGGTCGATAGTCGCTAGTTATTTAACCAAGAGTTCTTCCGCCCTATTGCAGGGGTAGCAAAGTCTGGTCAAATGCGCAGGACTTAAGACGATTTAAGTGCCGAGCCTTCGGGCAATGACCGTAAGCAATCCTGTGGCTCATGCCTTCGAGGGTTCGAATCCCTCCCCCTGCATCAATAACCACACATTCTGTTTTTTCTATTCCTTTTATAAGTAGGTATTTCTGATAGTCACGTATGGAGAAAGACGATGTACACACTCTTGGAGGGTATTTTATCATGCTGATAGCTGCTTTCCTAGCCGATTTCGTCCTGTACCTACCACAGCTGTATGCCGCTTTTCTGTTCGCATTCTCAGGCATAGGGATATGGCTCTACATAGAGGCTCTGTCCTTTGATGACCATCCTAACATCGCCATGCCCGGACTAGTCGTGAGCTCGATATTCACAGTCTACCTTGGCTTCAAGCTGGCTCTCGCGACCATGACGTCCTGATAAGACAACCTTTTTATACCGTCTAGAAGTGCTTTTATCATGAAAGTACTCATAACGTCCGCACTCCCATATGTGAACAACGTGCCGCACATGGGGAACATCATAGGCTGTGTCCTATCAGCAGACGTCTTCGCCAGGTTCAAGAGATCCCAGGGAGAAGAAGTACTCTACGTCTGCGGAACAGACGAGCACGGCACAACCACAGAGGCCAAGGCAATAGAAGAAGGAGTAACGCCACAAGAGATCTGCGACAAATACTACAAGATCCACAAGGACGTCTACGACTGGTTTGGCATAAGCTTCGACATCTTCGGAAGAACATCTACAGAGAACCACACAGAGATAGTACACGATATCTTCAAGACACTAGATAAGAACGGCTACATCCAGGCCAAAGAGGTAGAGCAAACATACTGCTCCAAAGAGGAGAAATACCTGGCAGACAGGTTCATAGAAGGCACATGCCCACACTGCGGGTACGAACACGCCAGAGGAGACCAGTGCGAGTCCTGCGGGAAATTATTAGATCCACACGAATTAAAAAACCCCAAATGCAAGTTCTGCGGCACCACGCCCATCCTGAAGAAGACAGAACACCTATTTTTAGATCTAGAAAAGCTCCAGCCAGAGCTAGAGCAATGGGTGAAAGAGGCCTCTGCAAAAGGAAGATGGACACAGAACGCGCTATCGACAACAGAGGCCTGGCTAAAAAAAGGACTAGAGCCAAGAGCCATAACGAGAGACTTGAAGTGGGGCGTGCCAGTCCCAGGAAAGAAAGACAAGGTATTCTACGTCTGGTTCGACGCGCCCATAGGGTACATAAGCATCACGGGACAGCACACCGACTGGAAATCCTGGTGGAAGGACCCTGACGTGAAACTATACCAGTTCATGGCAAAGGACAACATCCCGTTCCACACGATACTATTCCCCGCATCACTCATAGGCACAAAAGAAGAATGGACGATGCTGCACCACATCAACTCGACAGAGTACCTGCAGCACGAGGACGGGAAGTTCTCCAAATCCAGAGGAACAGGGTTATTTGGCGACGACGCCATGAAAACAGGCATCCCTGCCGACGCATTCAGGTACTACCTGCTAATCAACAGGCCAGAGAAATCAGATGCGACATTCACATGGAAGGACCTGCAGGACAAGCTCAATGGAGAATTGTTAGCGAACCTCGGAAACCTAGTCAACAGGACCCTGGTCTTCATCAGCAAGTACTATGATAACAAGATACCAGACAAGAAATCAGAACTGGACATCACAGAAGACGTGAAGAAAGTCACAGAGTTATTAGAATGGGCAAACGAGAAAGAAGCGCTAAAGGCAATCATGACTATCAGCCAGAAAGGCAACCAGTACTTCCAAGAGAACCAACCATGGAAGACCAGAACAGAAGATCCTGAAAAGTGCGAGATAGCAATATCATCTCTCGCAAACCTGGTGAAGGACCTGGCCATCTTGATAGAGCCGTTCCTGCCAGACACAAGCAAGAGAATCTTCGAGCAGCTAGCAGTAGAGCCTCAGACTTGGGAAAGCATAGGTAAGCCATTAGGAAGCCATACCATTGGTAAAACAGAGCCATTGTTCGAGAAGCTCGACGACAAAAAACTTGCCAAGATCAAGGAGCAACTGAAGAGCTCGAAACCCGTAGAAGTCAAACCTCTGCAACTACGCGCTGGAAAAATCACAAAAGTCGAGAAACACCCAGAGGCAGACAAGCTCTACATCGAGACAGTCGATTTCGGAGATCATAAGAGAACAATAGTCTCCGGGCTGGTCGATCATTATTCTATGGATGAGCTAGAAGGCAAGACCTGCGCATGGGTGACCAACCTCAAGCCTGCTAAACTAAGAGGTATAGAGAGCCAAGGAATGATACTCGCGGCAGACGACGGGAAAGCTGTGGAAGTGGCAGTCACCAACGCAAAACCAGGAGAATACCTGTTAGGAGATGGCTCTGAGGAAGAGATAACCATAGATGAGTTTGCAGTGCACAAGCTCGAGGTAAAAAACGGAAAGGCACTCATCGATGGGGAAGAGATAGTTGCTTATACAAAGAAAGTCCTCGACGGTAAGCTAAGGTAGTTCTCGACGCAAGGTTTAAATACCGTTCTTCTCGTGACTCAC
>JAAOYH010000084.1 GCA_018221245.1 Candidatus Woesearchaeota archaeon | reverse complement strand
CCAATAGTTAGTCAAGAGGACAGGCTTAAGAGGCATGAGCTTCTTGATGAATATGGTATACTCGACTCTAAGATCTTGATTGCGGAGGTTGTAAGATGAGGAAGTTTAGTACAAATATGTGGGATCCAAAAGGTAGACCTGGTGATAAGCGTAAGCCTGAATGTGACTGGTTGTATAAAGGAGATGCGTGGCATTGGGTAAATTTACAGACGGGGCGTGCAGTATTGAATATTGAAAAACTAAAGGAGAAGGTTGCAAAAGGAATACCTACACACAAGTTCATAAAATTGGCGAAGCAGAAGCTAGAAGTTCTTGAGCGTTCAAACTTTCAATGTATGAAGTGTGGAACAGAAGATTGCTTGACAATAGATCATGTGCGCGGGTTCAGGCAGTGGGAGAATCAAGAAGACTTAAGGGGGAGTGCTGAAGGATATGTAGAAGATGTACAAGTGTTATGTATTTGGTGTCACGGGTATAAGGACGGGTGGTGGAGATTTTGATAACTATTCTTATAGCAGCATACAACGAGCAGAACAGATTACCTAGAACATTGTGGGACATAAAGAGATTCATCAAGAAGAACCCAGATGTCATAAGGGAAGTATTAGTTGTAGACGATGGCAGTACGGATAAGACTGTTGAGCGTGCGCTGTATTTCCGAGATAGGATTCCATTGAAAGTTGAGGTGTTGGCAAAGAACATTGGGAAGTGGGGAGCCATACAACGTGGATTAGATATTGTCGAGGGTCAGGTGCTTATAATGGATGCAGACAATTCGGCGAGCGTTTGGGGATTGGAAGAGATAAAAAGTGTGGTAAGAGGATATGCTGTGTTTGGATCTAGATTTCATGAGGATTCGATTGTTGAGGGGAAGTCTTTGTTGAGGACAATAATCTCATATGGGTATAAGTTCTATGTTGGTATTTGTTATAAGTATATTGGTAAGGGCAGTAACAAAATAGATGATACCCAGTGTCCGTGGAAATTGTTTCATGTTGAGGATTTTCAAGGGCCGATGAGGGCTACTGGTTTTGCTGGAGATATAGAGTTTGCGCTGAGATTGAATGCGTTGATTGTGAATTGGCCTGTTGATTTTATTCACGAAGAAGGCGGGACTATAGGTTGGAAGACTGTGTGGAATATGTTCGTGAGTACACCGAAGACGGCGTGGAGTATGAGGAGGAATAAATATGTTTGAACTATTGTTTCAGGAACTATTGTTTCAAGATACACAATATTTAAATAAGAGTCGGTGTACCCATAGATGGTGCAGTAGGTGGTAATGATGATACGCGATAAGAAACATGTATTCGTTTTCTCGACGTCAAAAGGAGATATGACGATCGGCACTGATAACTTGAGTGAACTATCTCAGCAAGAGTGGTTCAAAAGTTTCTTAGGTTCTGAGCAGAAGGTTCAAGATCCTAATGAAGAGATAGAGCGTAGGGCGAACGAGCTTGCACAGCAGTATGTTACTGAGTATATGAATAAGCAGCAACAGCAAGCACCTCAACCTCAACCTCAAGCACAGCCACAGCAACCACGGCAAGCACAAGTGAACTTTATGGATGTAACTCCTGACAGCATGACTGAAGGTATGTGGACATCTCTTTCACTAGAGCAGCAACAGCAGTATCAGAAGAAGTATTTGCAGAAGTAATGATCAAGGAGGTCTGGTAGAGCCTTGATTCTACTGGAGAAGTGAAGAAATGGTAATAAGGAAAGAATCCCAAGGGATATCTGAGTTTACAGGGAAAGTTGAATCTGTTGATAGTGAGTCTGGTGCTAATGATAACACACAGTACCACATTATCATGGATCCTATCGATATTGAAGTCGGTGGAAAAACAGGAAAAATGCACGAATGGATTCCCTTGTCCCCAACAAGCAATCAGGAAGCCATTGCAAAGGGCAGTGTTATGGATCTGTATCTTCGCCAGGTTGAGATTGTTTTGGCTGATGCAAAGAAGGCAGGCACTGTTGATGAGGCACTTGGTCTGCTTGTAGGCAAGAAGTTCAAGTTCCAGAAGATGGAGCTTGGTCGTGCTTACCAGGGTAACCCCGCTCGTGAGTATGCGGTTCCTGTGCAGCTCATTGAGTAAATGGATTCGCGCGAAGAGCTTGCAAAAGTGCTCAGAGAGACGGACATCATTCTGAGAGAGATGCGGGCTATTCGTGAGGATCTTTCCTTTTTTTTATTATTTTTAGAAGTGGAGGAACTATATGGACAAATCAGTGAAAAAGTTGTTCGTGAACAGGGCGCAGGTGGAGTTCTTCCTGTCGATTTTGAAGGGCATTTCTCTAGAGAAAGCAGCAGCGAAAGTGGGTCTAAGTTATCGTCACGGTTACACGTTGGTAAAGTTGTTGATGGAGATGCGTTTGATCCAGAGACACGGGAAGGGGCGGACGACGAGATACGCTTTGACGCCTAAAGGTGTCGATCTGGCCACGGAGCTTGAGAGGATGCGAAATACATTCATAAGGACTGGAGTGTGGAGGGGATGAAGAATATTGTTTAAAGCAATCCCACCATTTTTAGTGGTGGAAGAATATCAGAGGAACAAATAGATGATACGAACTAATGTTGTCGAGTCGATAACCTGTCCAGATTG
>JAAOYH010000083.1 GCA_018221245.1 Candidatus Woesearchaeota archaeon | reverse complement strand
GGAGCCATTACCTTGAGAAAGATGACTACATCCTACATAGCGTGGTGATAGATCCAGTATCAAGGGCACACTTTGTGATGGGGTGTGAGGAGTTAGAGGTGACCTCCTTCCATCATCAAGCAGTAAAGGAGGGGTCGGGAAAGTTCATCGTTTCCGGCAGGAGTCCTGGAGGTATCGTCGAAGTGATAGAAGTGCCTGATCCCCATCATTTCTGTTTTGGTGTTCAGGGGCATCCTGAGAGAATGAAACATTCCGGGTTTGACAAATTCTTCGAGAAGATGGCAATCGCAATGGAAAGAAGTGATAGCTCAGAAGAGGTCCAGAGCGAGTCTATTCCGAGCGCCACGTGACTTCAACGTCATCCGTACGCTCGTAAGGTTTTATTCGTGCCTCTTCAACAGAGACTGATACTCCGCCTTTCTCGTACATGAGTGAACCTGTCCAGGCAATCATGGCTGCGTTATCAACAAGCAGGGAGTTCTCTGGACAGAAGAACTTTGCTTTTCTATCTTCACACATCAAAGAACACATCTCTTGCAATCTCTTGTTGCACGCGACGCCTCCACCAAGAACTAATTCAGTCTTTCCAGTATGAGCCATGGCTCTTTCGGCAGTCTCTACCAGCATTGCGAAAACAGTCTCTTGTGCAGAGAACGCGAGGTCTTCAGGTGATTCTCCTTTCTCAATGCGTCTTTTGAGGTTTGTCTCTAGCCCAGCGAACGAGACATCCATTCCTTTGACTGAGTAGGGGAGAGTTATGAGATTCTTGCTCTTCTTTGCCAGTTGTTCTATCTTAGGTCCTCCTGGAAAACCTAAACCTAGCATGCGCGCTAAGGTATCAAGGAAATTACCAACTCCTGTGTCAAGGGTCTCTCCGAAAATCCTGTACTTGCCGCCGTCATACGCTATAACTTGTGTGTTTGCGCCCGAGCAGTAGAGCAGTACGGGATCCTTGGCTTTCGTAGCTAGCCCGGTGACCTCCAAGTGAGCAATACAATGGTTCACTCCAACAAGGGGCACTCCCAACTCTAAAGCCAAAGACTTCGCGGCTGCAGCACCAATCCTGAGTGTGTGCCCTAGTCCTGGAGCATCCGAGAACGCGATGAGCTCTATGTCCTTTAGCTTGATATCTTTCAACGCTTTCTGAAGCACTGCCAGATAGACATCTTCGTGGTGCTTTGCGACCTTCGCAGGAATCATTCCACCCTTCTCTGTTGTGTAGCTATCTGTGACGTTTGAAAGAATTTTCTTACCGTCTAAAACAGCAACGCCAAATGTGTGCGCGGTGCTCTCTATTCCCAGTACAATCATGCCTTGAGGGACGAGAGAGGTTTTATAAAGGTCTTCTTATGGCGTAATACATGAACAACCCCCTGTCGCAGGTATATCCTGAGGCCTTGGTCTTTGCAGATTTATTCTCTGACCAGGAGTGCGAACTGATTATCAAGGCTCTCTCTTTCGCACAACACCATCACCGCAATCAGAGACGGGTGGCGGGTCCGCCTTTCATCGTGCATCCTATAGCTACTGCCCAGCTCCTGATGGATCAGTTCAACGCGGACTGTGGTGTTACAATGGCTGGACTCCTACATGATACTGTAGAGGATACTGAAGCAACACTTGAAGAGGTGGAAGAACGGTTCGGTCCTGCAGTAATGTTCCTTGTGGATGGAGCTACGGATGTCGGCAGGGGTGATGGGAACGAGAAGATAGAGAACAGGGCTGAAAGGGTGGAGGCTACTCACAAGAAGGTGAAGAAATATGCTGAGAAAGACCCTAATGTGGTCCTGATAAAGATTGCTGATAGGTGGCATAACCTGATGACCTGCCAGGCACTAAGGAAGAAGAGCCAGTGTAGGATGGCGCAGGAAGCTCTGGATTTCCACATACCTCTCTGCAGGGAGAAGGGGTTCAATGAACAGGCGGACATGATAGAAGAGCTCGCCAGAAATATTCTGAAAGGCGACTAGTTATCTTTATTCTCTTGTATTGCGTTTGTCCTTCGTTCTTGGATTGACGTTCCTATAATCGCTGTGATATTAGTCAGTATGACTAACAAGAGGACAATCTCCGTCAAGGAAGATATATTTAGTCCTGCCTGTATTCCTAAGAAGACTGCGAGGACCGAAGGCACACCTATAGCGACCATTGTGGTTCTGATGAACAGTGCGTTTCTGAAACTGGGGCGTACCTTCCACATGCTGAGACTAGAAACAAACCTGGCGATTAGCTCTAAGCCAAGCACAATTATCACAAGATAGAGTATCCGAGGTTTGAGCACTGCCTGGATATCTATGACTATTCCCAGGAGGACAAAGAAGAAAGTTCTAATCAAGAAAGTGAACTCTATATCTGCGCGTTTCACGCTGGAGATATCCTGATCTATGCTGTTAAACAGTTTTGTCTTGACTCTGAAGGTTCGTACGACGTATGGATGGTTTGCTATTGTAATGCTAAATAGAACAACTGCTATAGCTCCATTGAACGATAGGTACTCTACAAGGAAGTAAAGCATGAAAGCAACACCTACCGTAAAGATGTAGGATAGCTTGTTGCCGTGAAGCTTGTATACGTAAAGGAATACCCATGCTATACCTACCAGGATTCCGAACACAGTCGAAGCTAAAATCTCATTCAGGAAAAGTCCTGCTATGGCCTGTCCGACAAATCCTCCGCTTGTTACGAAAGTTATTAGGACGCTGGCAGCAGTGATAACTACTAGATCGTTGATTACTGATTCTACCACTAAAAGATTCTTGG
>JAAOYH010000082.1 GCA_018221245.1 Candidatus Woesearchaeota archaeon | reverse complement strand
GACCACAACCAGTTGCTCAGCGAGCTAGAGGCCGCAGAAAAAGAACTGGAGGAAAGAGATATCATCGGAGAGTTTGTAGAGTTCCAGATGGTCGACTTAGTACCTGGCGAGTACGAGATAGACGGTCTTCTCTTATACTATGGTCTTGTAGAGATTCCTGAAATGGAGAAATGTGCAAAAGCCTTAGGAGGCATCATCAAAAAGTGCTATACCATCCCTGAGAAGAACTTCACTTCCTGGATGAGCGGCGGCGTCCTATTTACAAAACCAGACACCATCAAATTCTCAGAAGATTTCGTGTACAGCGATGCCTCATTAACTATATTCTTACTAGAACAACCCCTGCCTACAAACTGGGATGATGTGACGAACCAACAGACTGTAGAGGAGTACATGTCTTATGGCAAGGGAGATGCAGCTATACCTCTCTGCGGTTCAAGAAGGTGCTAACCCCTAAGAGCTCTCAAAGAACTACAAGTCTCCTGACTGCGAGCTAACTTCACCTGATCACAGACAGAGTCAAAGTCATCGTTAAGGAAGTTCATCAAACAGCTGTCGTGGACTTCCGCAGTCTCTATCATTCCGCAGATCCTAGAATCCTGGACCTCTTTCATAATTGCTAAAGCGTGCAGGCATTGATCTTGATACTGGCCAGACAATCTCTCTTTACAGCCAGATATACCTGCATCGACGCCCTGCTGACGGGCAGTCTCGACAACATCTGTGATGATTGCCTGGGGCTCGTAAGTTATGATGGGCACGCCAGTAGGAGTATCTCCATTAGGACTACCTAAGAACATGATGACGAAATACATCAGCCCAGCACCCACTACCAGGGCCATTATGCTGAACATGAAGATATGCGTGTGTGGCACGTTAGAACCAAAGGCCCCATCGCCAAAGATATCTTTGATTGCTCTTTTTACAGAGTGGTGGCCGTGCCCTTGGCCTATGAGCGTAGAGAGTATCTGGGGTGCAGTGTAGCCCATCCTTGCGTACTGTTGGACGTAGTCATGAACGACATCATTATGCTTTCCAGGCTTATTAGCCCTGAAGCCAGCATCTATATCCTTAGGAGAATAGCCCGATTTCAGGAGAGCTGCACGTATCTGTTGCTCCGAGTATCCTGTGTGCTCCTGATTAGAGATATACTCGAGGAGCTGCTGGTTCACCATCTTTTCACTTTTTCTTTATGAACCTTCTTTAAAAACCTTCCTCGGCGATTGATTTAAAAACATGTTTTCCTTAGATTCCCCATGGTCGAGTTCCTAACTGTGAACATAATGCTGGGCATATTCTGCATTATCGCGTTTGCTACAGTGGCCGTGATGCTGAAGAAGTATCAGCTACCCTGGAAGAGCTGGCTGTTGCTGACGCTGGTGGTAATACTGCTCATTATTGCTGAGCACCAGCAGCAGATGGTTGGTAATGTGGATCTCCATAACAAGATCTTCACCACAGCAATGGTATTCTTCGCTTTAGTTGCCTTAGGACAGTTCTGGAGCGTTGTGAGATTATCTCAATAATTTTAAATACGGGCATTAGTCTCGCTGGGAAGATGCTCCCGTAGCTCAGCTGGTAGAGCGCGTCCTTGGTAAGGACGAGGCCCCGAGTTCAAGTCTCGGCGGGGGCTGTTCCAACACAGAACATCATCTCGCGAGAGGATGAATGTATACGTTATGGTAACGTTCTAATTGCTGTTCAAGAAGCTCTGTGTCGATTCTCTCCGAATCTGTGTTAAGTGCGATAAAGTTAGAGCCATCAAACTGCAGACGGCCAGTCCCTATGATGAAACGAGGGAGTCTAAGCCCCTTCAATGACGACACAATCGGGACCACCTCTTTGGGTTCCATATAACCGTTATAGATAGCTCCATAGAGCTGCAGATTCTTGCCTTCCCCAGCAATCGCGAATCTGCCGTTAGAGAGAGCTCCAATATTCTTTTCAGCCCATCTCGCACGGATGGGATCGTACTCTACACCTAGGATATGGGCTGTTTTGTTTTCCATGTACTCGGCGAATCACGTTTTGCTCTTAAGGGTTTTCCCAAAAGTGTTTGTGAAGGCATGAGAAACTGCTGAATACTATGACTGAATCCAAGTATCAGTCATTCAAACATAGCCCTCTTTTTCTCCCCGTACCGTGCAGTGTTCGGCGGGAGATGTCTCAATCATAGTGTCGCAACACATTCTGAAATTCTTCAATCGGTAACGCCTTGTCGTCGTAAGGCAGGAACATCTTATCAGTCGTGAAAGGAATTAAGGATACAATAGGCACCATCTGTTTGGTGGGACCCCACCATTCACGTTCTGTGTAGTGGAATCCAGTGCGCGCTCGGAATCTACCATCAAGAATTTCACCAACTCTTTCAGCAGGCATTCCTTTGAACTCCTTTTTCCATTCGTCTGATTGAAAAGCAGCATAATCTGTCGCTAGTCCATCATATACTCTAACAAACCCTTCCTTTTCATCTATGAATTTTTGAACCATACGATCTACAACATTCTTCCCAGCAGGAATTACCTTCCCGAACACATCAAACATGCCACAGTGGAGGAAATAATAATCCTCTTCATTCTTCATAACGAACAAGAAATCGCCTGGCTTAGCAACAGAAGGTTTGGTGACTACCTTGATGCCTGTACCTCTTCTACTCTTTGCAATATCTGATTCCTCAAGAGGACGTTTAATGATGTGCTCATCCTCAGTTTTAACTTCAGCACCGTCCATAATGTGATTGTAATGTATGTTTGCTGAAAAATCGTTGTTAGCCTCCAGATCGACTATTTTGTCGTCAAGATCTGAGACGCCTATGATTCTTGCGAATAAGTACGATTTAACTTTTGGAGTTCGCCTAATCTTTGGAGGACAAATGTATGCCCATCTTCCAGGAGTGTCATACCTATGTCCGACAGATTGTTCAGGAAAGCTCAGGAAGAATTCTTGAAGTTCGTTTTTATCTTTTTCACTTATCGATATTGTTTCCTCGAAACCTTTATTGGTTCTCAAATCGGGTTGGGGAGTATATTTGTGAAACCTGTAGCTATCTGTTGTAATCCTAAGCGATAATTCTGAATCTTCTGAGGAGGGAATAAAATTCAAATGCATTTCGTTGATGCACCAGTTAGAATAGTCAGTGTACTTTCTGCGAAGTACTGAGTGAGTTTCAGCAACATCCGAATCAAGAGTCATGTCTTCAGTGTTGATAGTTTCCATAATCGCGGGAATACAACATCAAATATATAGTTATCCGCCGAATCTATTCAACCCTGAGATGGCTTTTTATTCTAATTATGATTCCCATCGTCATGAACGACTACTACCTCTTCATCAAAGACGATCATTTATACTGGAGCAAGATAGACGTACCAATCAAAGACAACCAAGATGAATACGAATTAAGAGTCTTCAGGCGATTCGGAGAGTCAGCCACTTTGGTCGCCGCATGTCCTGAAACCCAACTAGAGGATGCTATCCTAGACGCGTGTATTCTCCATTATGCAAAACCTGGACGCCACATTCCCGAAGAATATATCCCTGAGCTACCAGAAGGTTACATCCCTATTGAATATGTAGGGCCGCTAGACAATCTCCTAGATGACGATATCACTCAGTGAACTTATAGACAGTATCGTGCTCTCTGACCTGATCCTTCACCTTAATCCCTATCTCGTCACCTGCAGATGCAATCTCGACAGCGCCGTGCTCGACCTGCATAGAATCCACCTTCTGCAAGAAGTCAGTGGTCGCGCCCTTGATATGGATCGT
>JAAOYH010000081.1 GCA_018221245.1 Candidatus Woesearchaeota archaeon | reverse complement strand
TTTTGAAATAAAAAAGGAGTTATACGAACAGGTAGCGAGTTCTTCCAGCGTTAAGTAGTTGGACGAAGTTCGTTCGTGCAACCATTGTGGCTCCTGATCCACCGCCCCGGGAACTCAACAGAGCTACTGGGTCGTTGCGGATCTTGGTCTTGAACCTGCTGATTAACTGAGGTGGTGTGAGCCTCTCCTTGTTATCCATCCAAATCCTCATCAGGGCGAAGAACGGAGTTGTCTTGATGAACTCGTTGTTCTTGATGTTCCCGAACGCAGATATGAAATCCATCATGAATGCGTTCATGATTTGCACATCTTCCAGCTTCAGCTTCTTGGCTTCGTCGATGAAGTCGAACGCACTCCCTATGTACCCGCCGCCAAACGTAGATTCTTGCGAGGCAAGATACGCACCAACTAGGCGATAGTACGAGACGCTTGAAGGTGTAGGGTATGCAGACACATTACACGCAAACGAGTGATGACCAGCTATCGACTGCCAACCATTCTTCATGTGGCTGAACGATGGTATCTCATCCTCGTACTGCTTCACAACGTCATTGGTGTTTTGCTTGCTGCCCTTGTTCACAGTAGTGAATAGGTCCTTCTCATCATCATCGTCTAGGTTGTTGAAGATGTGGAGGGTTACTTTCACACGATCCGTTGTATTCTTCAACAGATAGCGCTTAATCGCCTCAAGCCTGTGGTTCCCGTCAACTAGGCGCCATACACTATCGCGCTCATTGATTACTAGAGGCGTCTCGAAATGCTGTCCATTTGTCAGCTTATTGTAGAGCTCCTTGACCGCACCAGGGCGAGTCTTGCGGCGGTTGCCAAGCTGTACGAACTTGCCTTTCAGAATGTCGTTGTACGTCACAAAATAACTTCTTACCGAGTAGCTCGGCACAATGTCAGTTTTCATCTTACTTCTCCCCAGGATTTTCACTTTGAAGTGTTGCCTGGAACCACAGGATTTGGCTATGCCTGCAGGTATTGAGTGGAAATTGTGTACCTATATAACTCTATCGGTGAGTGGGATTATGTTATTTTGGAAAAACATCTGCCTCCACAAAGATCCTTTATGCCTTTGCAGTGTGTCGTTAGCATACCATAGACGGAACTGCTCAGCGAAATCCTCTGAAGCATCCGTGTCTGCATAAGGTGTTGGACGGAAATCATCGCCAGCGTATTGCTTTGAGTAATCTCTTCGTTCGAACCAGTTCAATTTCGTGTACCACACGTGATGTCCTAGTTCGTGGAGATAAACCTCGTAAGCAGGAGATCCTTCTACAACATATATCTTTCCAGGCCAGACATACATACCGTCAGTGCTCTTAGAAACCATGCTCCATTTGTTGAAACTATCTATGAAGACCACTTTTACAAGTCCCTTTTTGAAACTTTCAGGAGTATCGTCATACCACGGCATGAACAAATCATCTATCTCAGGAGAAGCAGTTATGGAGTGGATGTATAGAGAAACAAGTACAACTATCACGAGACTTGACGCAGTAGCTACAACGTGCAAGACACTTCTACCGAGCGATTTGTTCTTATTCGATTTCATACTTCTCACCAATATCTGGGATGTTCACACCCGTCGCATTCGGGCTCTAAAGTTTCTGTGTCGATAGTTACAAGAATTACCCAGTTAAACTCTTTTTTGTCGATGACATGTATGCCCCTTGTAGGATCCTTGACTATCAGTGAAGTTCTCGTCTCCTTTAGCAATGTAGCACTTCTTGAAGACACACACCCAATCATTCTTAACACCACCCTCTCCATACTTAACCTCCATTTTTCAACCTCTCTCTACCCACGTCCCAATTGACGCGAGACTCATCTCCATTGTTGCTGTTGCTGCTTTTGCTCGCACTTATAATTATGTTGCAACCTTTGGATTGCTTCTCCTGACCTGTGACTGCTTCCACCTTTGCTGTGTAACTCCACCCTTTCTCCATCTGAAGCCTTAGATCTCGCGCAAGTTCTTTCTTCAGATATCCTAGAGGGATCTTCTTATCCTTGTCAGCGAATAACTTTATTGCTGATGGATCGAAGGGATTGTCGTCTTCGAACTCAAGAGTTAGTTCGTGCCCTTTCTTAAGATCCCGCACGTTGTCCTGCCTACTACTTAACTCATAGTCATCATCTGTAAAGCTAATTCCTACAATTTTAGAGTGCATTTCAGCCATGTTTATCACCTGTGCCATTGATAGATTCTCTTAGACGTTGAGTTAGAGACTTCTCGCTGTTGTCAAGACCGCCGAACTTTTCAAGCATCTCCCTAGTCTTGGCCATCTCGTGTACGAACTCATCACGCATCTGCATTACTTCTTTCTCTGTAAAGTGACGTATCTGTTCGTCAACAGTTAGAGAATAGTATTTGTTCCCTCCACTGATACCAGTGTACTGAGCCAGGCCCAGTGCAGTTATTACGTATTTTTTAGGTTCGTCGTCTTTCATTGTTGCCTCATTTCTTGTACATCTTTGGGAGATTTACTTTATCAACTTTCACATTGTTCTTTTTTATTGGCTTACCTGTCAGGGCACAAACCATCTGTTCAAACTTATCCTTATCGTCTAGCTTCAGTACGAATCTCACATACTTGAACTCCAGAGTTAGGATGGCAGTTCCTAATGTGTCCTTCGACACACGGATATCTATCGCCTTGCTCAATGAGTATTCGAAAGCCAAATTCACGAACCTCTCACAATATTTCTTGCACCGTATGGGTGACTGTGGCGTTGCTCTTGTATTTTCCCTTCTTTGTCTCCCCACTGTGTGTTTGTGGCTTTCTTCACAGTCCACTCAAGCTTTCGTTTGGGATCACACGTGTGCTCCTCCATCCATACAACCCTACGTCTACCTTCAACATATTGTATGGGCATCCCACACTTGTCACAAAATATACGGTGTTTTCTGTTTACCATTGGCGACCTTCCTCTTGAGATTGCTTCATCTGTTTCATATAGTTCGCTTGTTGGGGATCTGTTCTCTCGAGATGTGCGATATACTCAGCCCACTTACTCTCGTATTGCTCCTCTCTGTCGATCCGGTCAGCCATTCGCCAAGCAGCCCAGAATACCACAGTTACTGCTGCAGCTACCGTCACCCAGAAGAGCAAAGGCATAAGCATTCACTCCTCCTTGTTCTTCTTCTTGAGGGCATCGAATAGCCACTTCCAGTGTGCGGGCTTTGACATCATCCAAAAAATCACGCCGAGAACGACTGCAATACATATTAATACAATCTTGCCGGCAATAGATAGCGGGAAGATCATCATACGTCTCCCTCCGCTCCATCGAGCAAATATGCAATAGCATCAGAGTTAGTCACTAGGCGTTTCTTCTTCTGCATGTGCACCAATATCTTTTCTTTGTTGATAGCCTTATACGTGTCAAGACGATCCTTCACACCCGTGTCAATTCCAAATTGCGTGTAATTTTCCATCATAAGTCAGTCCTCCTCCTTCAGCACATGCCGAACCTCAATGTCCTGCATACGCTCCAGTATATAAACATTCTGCACGTTTAGCATTAACCATAGCACTTCGACGCGATGAATGCTATCAGTATAAACAATAGCACCAATACCAGGATCATTCCCCATTTCTTTGCTTCGTC
>JAAOYH010000080.1 GCA_018221245.1 Candidatus Woesearchaeota archaeon | reverse complement strand
TTCTCTACCAAAAATGAGTATTGCAGCAATAGCGTCACCCCAGTCAAGTCCCCAGAAACCGCCGAAAGCCTCGTCTAAAGAGGAGAGTAAAGCATCATAGAGATAGTCAGAGACAAGACCGCCGAATTTTCCCATGTTGTTGCAGCGGTTGTTCAGTTTATATGGGTTATCTTCCTCTCGAGAAATGTACTAAGTCCCTCAATCTGCTGTACAGGTGTTGTGAAGAGTATCAATCTTAGCCTGTTGTTGACATGGATGCCTTTTTTCGTGAGCTCATTATAGAAGTACCTGTACAATTTCTTGCCATGAGTGTCCAGATCGGTGAGAATCAACACCTCTTTCTCGTTTTGCAACTCTTCAACTACTTGGTAGAGTGGCTTGTCCAATTGTCTGATGTTCGTGAATCCTAGTTTCGAGAGAGATTTTTCATCATTGGGCCCCTCCACGAGGGCCAGACAGTGCTTACTATTATCTATCTCTTCATAGATTGACTCTACGTCCATGTTCACAAACTCTTTTGGGATGTTTTTGAAGGTTGCGGTCAGAATTTCTACTTCACCAGCAACATCTTCGGGAAGTTAGTCAGGTTTTGGCAGCCGTTCTTTGTTATGAGCACCGTATCCTCAATCCTGACGCCACCAAGACCTAGATAATACAGGCCAGGCTCTACAGTGACCACCATTCCTGCCAGAAGAGTATCCTCTGAGTTAGCACCAAGTCTAGGGGGTTCGTGGACTGCCAGCCCAAGGCCGTGTCCGGTAGAATGGATGAAGCCCTCCTCGTTTGTCGTATCGAAATCAGCCTTGGTGAACACATCTATTACAGAGTCATGGACGCCTTTTGCGCTTCCCGGTGCGATGACAGCGAGAGCTGCGTCTTGTGCGCGCTTCACGGTCTGGAAGAGTTTCTTGAGTTCCGGACTGGGAGTTCCTTTTATGAGGGTTCGAGTCATGTCGAAATGATAGCCGGACACCCTATCTCTAGGAAAGATGTCTATTACGATAGGTTTGCCTGCCTTCAGTTCTCCCGTACCTCTGTTGTGCGGCTCTGCAGAATCTTCTCCGCATGAGACGATTACATCTGGGCATATGGCATTTTGTTCTGAAAGGATTCTCTCTATCTCTCTCTTCACGAACTCCGAAGTGATCTTCTGGTCGTGATAGAGTAAAGAATCATCCCATTGGATGGTTGATTCCTTGATGATATCGACAGCTCTTTGCATGGCTGCCTTCGCTGCCAGCCCTGCTTTCTTTATCGATTTAATCTCTGATGGTGTCTTTAGCAATCTTTCTGGGAAGAATGGCCTTAGCATCCTGACTCTGAGATTGTGCTCCCTTAATGACTCTAGGTGAAGTGCCCAACAGTTCTCTGCCACAAGCAATTCAGATAAGTTGTGAGCCAGGAGGAAACTAGCAGCCATGTCTGCGAGATTCTTCTTCCTGTGCTTGGGGAGTCTTATATTGTCCATCTCCACAGTGTCCCAGAGTATTACCTGGATGCCTTTCTTGGCAAGCTTCTTTGCTCTGGAGAACTCAATTTTATTGACGAGAACAAACTCTTTTTCGTCCGAAGAGATATAGATAAAAGGGTCTGGCAGATCGAGTCCTGTAGCATAGCGCATATTTGGGTCCTCGCCTGAGAAGATTAGTAGCTTCGCCCCGGACATGGAGTTAGTATAGCCCAATTGTATAAAATTGTTTGCAGGATAACTATTTAATAGACCTAATATGTGTGTGAATTATGATCGATGAGACTATGTTGTGGGAAGAGATACTGGGATGGTACGGGATGATTGTTATAGTTGGCGCATATTTTCTCGTCAGTTTCGGGTTGCTTCTTGTAGATTCCATACTATATCAAGTTCTCAACGCTACAGGCGCGGCGGGAATATTCTACATCTCTTTCAAGAAAAGAGCTTACCAGCCAGGAGCTCTAAATGCTATATGGTTCATGATAGCTTTGGTGGCTATAGTCCGTTTGTTAATTCAATAAGCGGATAACAACTGGCCATCCAGCCTGAACCAATATATTTGAAACGTAGATTAGTCTAAGGAATTTGCTCTTTGAAAATATTTTTTTTCTTGTAGCGTCATGCTAGTAACCATCATCCTTTCCAGTAGGCTTTGTCTAGATTTACTATTCTCGTGTTTATTGTGATGACGGGGTGTATAAAATTGTTTTGAGGAATATCGGAAATTGTTCGATAAAATTGCGGATATTCAGTTAAGTTGTCTATCTAACACTATATTAGATAGCTATATATACAAGTACAAGTACTTGTACGTGTATGGTGTCAAAGAACATTACTATAACTGAAGAGGCATACAAATACTTGAAAAATGTAAAAGGGAAACGGAGTTTTTCAGAAGTGATACTCTCCCTGAGCAGAAGTTCAGATGACATAATGCAGTTTGCGGGTTCAATGAAAGATCTAGACTCTAAAAGTATCGAAAACGTTCGGGAGGATGCAAACCGTGACTGGTCAAATAGGGGTTGATACAAGCCTCCTAATAGATTTCTTCAAAGGTGAGAAGAAAGCAGCAGATTTCATGAAGAAAAAAGGGAAATATCTCGTGGTGAGTGAGCTAGTTGTATACGAATTCTTGTGCGGTAACCTAAAGAAACGAGAAGAAGCAATATTTCTCGCGGCGATGCAATCATTTCCTACTGTAAACGTAACGAGAGAATCGGCAACAAAAGCCAGCAAGGTATTCAGAGAAGGAAAAAGCAAAGGAAAACCAGTAGGACATCAAGATGCTCTAATAGCAGGAAGTTACATGTCAGCGGGGATAAATCAAATAGCTACCAAGAACACTAAACATTTCAGGAATATTAACGGTTTGAAAATGGAAACATATTGAATTCACCGGTCACTCAGCCTGAACCAATATAAATGACCGCTCGCTCTTTGTTAGAATGGGGGACCCACTGTTCTTATCGAAAGCCTTGAAGTATTACAAGAGGCCGGAGGTTCAGGAGGCTATCTTCAGGCATGCTGCCGATCGCGAGATATCCCCCAGATATGGAGAGGGGTTCGGAAAACGTCCAGATGCGTTGGAATATCCTCGTGATGTTTTAGAATTCGCCACTAGGAAAATGACGAGTCTCCACTGCTCTGAAGAACGCTGGGAGAACCCGCTGGCCATCCAGACAGGGATGTCCAGGAAGGATGCAGACTCGATACGTATCGGCTGGGACTTGGTATTAGATATTGATGCGAAAGACTGGGAGATATCAAGACTGACGGCATGGCTTTTCGTTGAAGCTTTGAGGGCCCATGGCGTTGAGAGCATTTCGGTCAAGTTCTCTGGCAACAAGGGTTGGCATATAGGCATCCCGTTCGAGGCATTCCCTCCCGTGATGCTCTCAGCAGAGGGAGA
>JAAOYH010000079.1 GCA_018221245.1 Candidatus Woesearchaeota archaeon | reverse complement strand
GAAGAATACTGTCGCAAGGATATACAGCATTATGAAGACTATCACACCTAACCAGCCCAACCCCCCTATCCAAGATAGTGCACTTGTAAGGATCTTTCCAATGTCAAATTTCCAGAAAAGCACTATTACAATCCCGAAAAGTAACCCTAAGATGCCGAATTTTAGCCGCTGGTTCATAATAAGCCCGTTCCAGCATATTTTAAAAATGCTTTCCTAATTCATAAAAACACCAACACATATCACAACACCATGACCCGCCTGAAGCGAAAAGAAGATCTGGACTCCGAGAGTCAAGATGATGCCCTGTTCGGTACGCCCTGGGAAGTCGCAGACTACAGAGCCGAGAGAATGTGCATAGACGTGGATACTGTCATAGAGGTCGGCGCAGGTACAGGCTTCCAGACGCAGGCATTCTCTGAGCGCGCACGTAAAATTATAGCCGTAGATATAGATGGAGAACGGCTCAAAAGAGCGCAGTTCGACAGAAGCGTCACAATCATCCAAGGAGATGTTCTTGAAATAGAAGTCTTCAACAAAATAAAGAAGAACATCGAAGGCAGAGTTGTTGTGTTCCTGAATCCTCAAAGACCTACCGCATCAAAAGCGAGAACTCTCTCTGAAATAAGCCCTAATCCTGAAAGATTTGTGGAGGCATTCAAAGAAATCACTGCAGATATAGCAATAGAGGTCCCGCCATTCCTAGATGATGTGCCCTGGGATTGTGAAAGGGAGTTCATGAGTATCGGCGGCGAGCTGAACAGGCAAACAATCTACATGGGCAATCTGAAGAAATGTGACCTTTCAGTCGTCAGGTTACCGGAATGGAAACGTGTCGAACACACCGGAGTGCCACCACAGCTGGCTAGCACCCAATTAGAGAATCCCCAGTACATCCTAGACCCTGACAAAGCATTAATCAGAGCAGGGATAGTTGCGAAAGCGCTTCCTGCAAAATACCAGGAGATTCCCTTGGGAAACAGGCGTGTCTTCGCCACCGAAGAGCTAGGGGGTAGCATCTTCAAGACATACAAGATACTCGCTACAGGGACAAAAGAGGAAATGCTCGCAAAAATCCCTGAGCTAGATGCGGTCATGGTAGTCCTGCAAAGTGCGATCTCAGAAAGAGAGCAGAAATCTCTCCTGAGAGAGTTCAACAATGCGTGCACCGGAATCAAGAGATTCCACGTGTTCATGGGTGACAAGTTCTACATCGCAGAACAAGTATAATACCACTCTAGAGTGGGACCGTTTCTCGACGAGAAAATGTGCAAACCCTTAAATACGCAGTCCGAGACTATCCCATCATGAGCGTGCAGGTAGCAACTCCCGAGGAAAGAAGGATTGCATACTTCTCTATGGAGATAGGTCTGGACGAGTCCATACCTACATACAGTGGGGGCTTGGGAATTCTTGCCGGTGACACATTAAAAGCATCAGCCGATCTAGGTATCCCTATAGTTGGGATAACTCTCCTGGCGGAGAAGGGTTATTTCACCCAGCATCTTGGAGAGGATGGCATGCAGACAGAGAGCCCTACTGAGTGGGACTTCAGGAAGACATTGGAAGGGCCTCTGCCCGCAAAAGTGACCTGCCATATTGAAGGCAGGGCAGTTCACATCCAAGCCTGGCGTCACAATATAGTGGGCAGCTCAGGTTCTATCGTACCAGTCCTGTTCTTGGACACAAACCTGGAAGAGAATGCAGAACAAGACAGAACCCTAACGTCATACCTGTACGGTGGCGATCAGAAGTACAGACTAATCCAGGAAATCATCCTTGGCATAGGCGGTGTCAGAATGCTAAGAGCGCTTAGTTACACGCTCCTTAACAGGTACCACACGAATGAAGGTCACGCAGCATTTCTAGCAGTGGAGCTCCTAAGAGAAGAGGTGCTAAGAGAAGGCAGACCCCTAGAGGACTCCGACGAGTGCATGGACATGATCAAGAAACGCATCAGGACAAAATGCGTCTTCACCACTCATACACCTGTAGCGGCCGGACACGATGAGTTCGATTATAATCTTGTTGAAGGCATAATTCAAGACTACATACCTATCGATTTTTTGCGCATCCTTGGCGGGAAAGAAAAGCTTAACATGACCGTATTGGCAATGAACCTAAGTCACTATGTCAACTCCGTCGCGAGACAGCACCAGCACGTATCCGAGCACTTGTTCCCAGGATACAAGATAAGCAACATCACGAACGGAGTGCACAGCACCACCTGGACATCCAGGCCATTCCAGGAGCTCTTCGATGAGTATCTTCCAAATTGGAGACAGGACTCATTCGAGTTGAGAAACGTTCTCCGTATTCCAGAGACAAAGGTGTGGAAAGCTCACTGCAAAGCCAAAGAAGATATGGTGAAGTGGGTAAATGAAGAGTATGGTGTTGGCTTTGAAGAAGGGGTCTTCACCATAGGTTTCGCACGCAGAGCCACTTCATACAAACGAGCAGATCTTCTGTTCCACGATATCAAGAGATTAAGACAAATAGGAAAGGAGTTCAAATTACAAATAATATATTCAGGAAAGGCACACCCTCATGACAAAGTAGGAAAGGACCTTATCAAAAAAATCTTTTGGCACATGGGAGAGCTCAAACCAGATATCAAGAGCATCTTCATTCCTGACTACGACATGGCCAAGGCGAAACTAATCATCCCAGGAGTAGACTTGTGGCTCAATACACCTATGAGGCCTAAGGAAGCATCCGGCACCTCCGGTATGAAGGCAGCCCACAACGGGGTGCCTCAATTGAGTATCCTCGATGGATGGTGGATAGAGGGACATATCGAAGGGGTTACAGGCTGGGAGCTTGGCCCCACACCAACAGAGGAGAACGAGAACGAGAATGATGATAATGAGGATGCAGAAGAGATGTACGACAAGCTCGAACATATTATCTTGCCATGGTTCTACAATGAGAGAAGCAAGTGGCTCTTCGTCATGAGGAATGCCATCGCTTTCAACGCGAGCTTTTTCAACACGCACAGGATGGTCAGGCAGTATGCCCTGAATGCTTACTTGTTGTGATAAGTAATAAATAACGCACACAGTTCTAATTATTGTGGCCTGGAACACTTTTTCAGTAGAAGGAAAGACGTATCGTGCAGATTTCGTTCCTCAGAAGACCTGGGAAAATCTTTCTCCTATAACTCAATCATACGGTATGTGTTTTAGATCAGATGGAAAAATCCTCATAGTGAAAGGAAGCGACGTGTGGCATCTCCCTGGAGGAACTGTAGAGAAAGGTGAAACCCCTGAGCAGACTCTAGAAAGGGAAGTGTGGGAAGAGGGGACTGTTAAGATAGGAAAAAAAGAGATGATAGGATACCAAAACATCAAAGAAATTCTACCCGACGGAAAAACTATCGATAGAGGTAAACAATTGAGATTCGTTACTCTGATTTCTGAAGTGTGTGAACACACCAAAGATCCTTGTATAGGAAAAAAAATGGATAGGAAATTCATCTCACCTGAAGAATTCTCAGAATGCCTTAAATGGGGACCTGTAGGTGACGCAATTCTCAACGAAGCATTGAAAGTATACGATAAGTGGAAAAGCTCATAAAGAGTCTCCGTGCATAGATACTGTGAAACACCTGATAATATTCCTGAAAGGCCTTCTGATGGGCGTAGCAGACATCATCCCTGGAGTATCCGGAGGAACGATGGCATTCATTACAGGCATCTACGAGAGACTTATCAAAGGACTCAAAGACATAGGAGACTTTCTGCGTGGAAAATTGAAGCTGAAAGATCT
>JAAOYH010000078.1 GCA_018221245.1 Candidatus Woesearchaeota archaeon | reverse complement strand
CTACTGCCACGTCAAGCCTGTCTAATAGGGGGGGTGGTACATCGTATGTTCCGCTATCTGTGTAGTTAACAGTTGCGAAGAGTGGCCCGGGTTCTGCCTGCTTTACCTCTTCTCCATAAGTGGCTTTACCTGTATCTATGAAGTCCATAAGTATGTTAAGAAGATCGGGACCTAGTCGGTTAAGCTCGTTGACAACTTTCACTCGGCTTGTGACAAATTTTCTCCACAGGACTACTTCTTCTCCTTTGAGTAAAGATCCTGTGTGATATCTCGCAATCATTTTCTCTTCGGATTGCTGTGGATGCCCGTGGATTGTGGCCTCTTGGATTTCGTCGTATGGCATGCCTGTGAAGAAATGCCCTGCAAGATATGCTCCTGTCGTCTTGCCCGTTCCATGGGCTCCGGTCATAAGCATTGTACCGTGGTTCAATATGCTTGTTAGTGCTGCAAAAAGCATAGGGGATGCGTAGGCCTTTCCATTCTCTTGAAGAAGGCGGTACTTGAACTGGTTTGCGTGTCCTGCATGTACTTCTTCGTGTCCTAGGAAGATATCGTCGTTGGTGTTTACGAATAATTCACGTTCACCAATGAGGTCATAGAGCCCGTGGACTTTGTTTTGGAGTTCTGCCATGATTATCACTTACACTACTAGAAAGTAGTTAATGTTTATAAGTGTTACTGGTACTGTCGAGGAGAAACGAGAGTTCATTAGTCGGAGATTATATAAATCAAGTCAGGTTCGCTCCATATATGGCGATTCCCGTCGAGAAGATAGCTCCCAACACGTACCTTGTGAAAAAACAGGGTAACATGCGCGTCCCTGTCAAGATTTTTGCGGATGATGCTATAATTGAGAAGATGAAGACAGATGATAGTATCGAACAAGCATGCAATGTTGCATCACTTCCAGGAATAGTTGGTGAATCTGTCGTCATGCCCGATGCTCACCAAGGATATGGATTTTCCATAGGTGGAGTAGCAGCCTTCGACATGAAAGAAGGCATAATCTCGCCTGGCGGAATTGGCTTCGATATCAACTGCCTCCCCCCTAATTCTAGGATATCCATGAAACATGGAACTTGGAAATTTATAGAACAACTTGAAGCGGATTGGAACACAGAACGACTAACTCATACAGACCTAAGTACTCACACTTTGAAAAGTTCAGGATTAATGTGTTTTATGAAACGAAGAGAGAATAATCTTCTCTACCAAATAACCACAGACACAGGACATGTGATTCAGACAACTGAAGAACATCCAATACTCACGCAGCAAGGAATGAAGCCTGCTGGAGAACTAACTCTGAATGACAGGCTCTACGTACATGGGTTTAAGGGTGTAAAGTATGAGATTCCTGGAGATGAAATTATTGTGGATGAGAGCGATTTTATAAAAATCCTTGATAGGTTGAAACTATCAAAGAGTAAGAATGCGCGAGGTCAAGTACTTCGCCATATGAAAGACCTCAATATCCTCCCTCTCAGATACAACTCTCCTCAAACTCCTGTCCTTATGAAAATCTTAGGTTTCGTGTTAGGGGATGGGGGCTTGTACTTCACAAAGAACAAAGGAAGAGTTGTGTTCTACGGTAAAAGAGAAGATCTTGAATCCATTAGGCGTGATCTCGCAGAAATAGGCTTGAAATCTTCAAATGTTTTTGCTAGAACAAGAAACCACAAGATTACAACCAAATATGATACGATTGAATTCTCTCGTGAGGAAACAAGTTTTGCAAAAGGATCAACAGGATTTGCAACCCTTCTCGTAGCACTAGGATGTCCATTCGGGAACAAGACGCATCAACAATATAGAGTGCCCTTGTGGATTATGAATGCGCCTGCTTGGCAAAAACGCCTGTTCCTAGCGACTTTTTTCGGAGCTGAACTCTCCACGCCTAAGACCTTGAATGCCCAGAATTTCTATGGCCCCCAGCTTAATATGAATAAATCAGAGACACTTAAAGAAAATGCATACGACTTCTTGAATGACATAAGGCAATTACTGGAAGACCTCAATGTACAATCAAGTCCGCCTGTGGAAGTACCTGGTTACACTTACAACGGAAAGAAAGGAAAAACTACAGGGTTCAGGATACTCATCAAAGGAAATGAAGAAAATCTCACGAGATTCTTTGAAACAATAGGATATGAATACAACAAAGAAAAATCTAGAATTGCGAGTCTGGCGACAGCATATATAAGATTGAAAAACGAGGTACGCGAATTAAGAGCCTCAACAAAAGAGATTGCACACGTGTTATATTCTGATGGGGCTACGCCCCAAGTTATTGCTTCGGCGCTTGAGACTAATTATGTTTCTGAACAATTCATAAGACATGCGCTATGGTCGTCAAGAGGGAATCCTCGAGTTCCTCCAGATTTCATCTCTTTCAATCAATTTTGTCAAGAAAGACAAGAAGGTCCTGATGGTTTGTTGAAAGCCAAAATAGTGGATGTGTCAGTCATACCTTATGAGGGGTGGGTTTATGATGTCTCCATGAATGATGAGAATCATAACTTCATAGCAGATAATATTGTGGTCAGCAATTGCGGAGTCAGATTACTATCAACCTCTCTGAAAAAAGAAGACGTCCAGCCAAAGATAGACGAGTTAATGGACGCGCTCTTCAAGGCATGCCCTGTTGGGGTAGGTGTCGACGGTATTAGAGTTACTGAAGAAGAACTGAAGGATGTTATGATTAGAGGCGCGCCCTGGGCTGTCGAGCACGGCTACGGTAACAAAGACGATCTTTCGCATTGCGAGGCGGGAGGATGTCTTCCTGAAGCAGATCCTGAACATGTCACGCAGCGAGCAATCACCAGAGGAAAGAGACAATTAGGAACTGTTGGTGCGGGCAATCACTTTGTGGAGGTCCAAGTTGTAGATAATATTTTCAGACCTAACGTAGCAGAAGCGTTCGGATTAGAAAAAGACCAAGTAGTAATTATGATCCACTGTGGAAGCAGAGGCTTCGGCCACCAGATATGTTCTGATTACATTAGGATTATGGAAGATGAGCTTCCTGAGATGATGGCGAGTATTCCCGACAGGAATCTTGTCTACGCTCCTTTGGGTCACGAACTCGCAAAGAAGTATTGGGGAGCCATGAACTCAGCCGCGAACTTCGCGTTCTGTAACAGACACATCCTGGGCCATAACGTCCGAGAAGCTTTCACTAGCATGTTCCCAGGTTCTGAGGTGAAAACCGTCTACGATGTCTGCCATAATATTGCTAAGAGAGAGATTCACACGGTAGACGGCAAGGAGAGGGAACTGTTAGTCCACAGAAAAGGCGCGACAAGAGCTTTCCCTCCGGGCGCTAAAGACCTTCCTGAGGTATACAAGCAGACAGGACAGCCTGTGCTCATTCCTGGCAGCATGGGAACCGCATCTTATGTTCTAGTGGGTGCAGAAGGTTCATTGAAACAATCTTTCGGTTCTACGGCGCACGGTGCTGGCAGGATGATGTCTAGAACAAGAGCCAAGAAAGATTTTCCAGCAGATATAGTGAAAGAGAATCTTAAGAAAAAAGGAGTTACTATCAAGGCTGCCACTCTCAAAGGTATTTCTGAAGAGGCGCCTGGAGCGTACAAGGATGTGGACAAAGTTGTTCAGGTGTCTGACAGTGCAGGTATTGCTCACAAAGTGGCTAGACTTATCCCGATAGGTGTTGTTAAGGGATAGATTTCTTATTTCATCTTGACATATGTGTAGAGTTTTGCAGGACGGTGAGCGCCGGTCATTTTGGTTCTCTTCAGGTCCTTGAGAGTATACAGTTCGTTTATCTTCTTCCTGAAATTTCGTTTGTCGAGCTCTTCACCAAAGAATGTCTCGCAGGCATGTTGGAACTCTGTGAGCGTGAACTCTTTTGGAATGAGGTTGAAGATGACATCCGTTGTGAACATCCTTCTTCTAACGCGCTCTATGGAAGACTTGATTATCTTCTTGTGGTCGAATCCTAGAGGAGGCAAATTGTCTGTTTTGAACCATGTGAATGTGTTGTCTGGTTGGGAATTTATTGTGTCAGGATCAATGAATCCGTAGTAGACTGTGCTGATTGTCCTAATTCTGGTATCCCTTACCAAGTCCTGGCCGAAGGTATGAAGCTGTTCTAGGTATATGTTATCTGTCTTGATGTTCCCTTTCCCTTCTATCGCCTTTTTTGCCGTTGTCTCAATAGGTTCATCGTAGCGGACAAACCTTCCAGGTAGGGCAAATTTTCCGTAGTATGGCTCGTCCTGTCGCTGTATGAGTGCAACCTGCAGATTGTTCCTGATTATGGAGAGTAGAACGACGTCAACAGCTATGGCTGGACGCAAGAAAGTGAATATCTCATCCTTCGGTTGATACGGTGCCTTGACCCCCATAGTGTATATCTCACACCTAACGAGTATTTATTTCTATCTTAACGAGATATTTTCTCGCTCTATCTCCAGATTTGTGTATAACATGAACGTATGTCGAATGATCTCTTCTCCGAACTCTCTAGCGACTCGCTCATCCCATCCATTTCGCTTGATGAGTGCTGTTACTTCAGACGGCAGGTATTTTTCCCAGTTCTTCTTGCTGGCCATCTTCATCCTTACCTGTTTGCCATGGATGTATTGGTACACTTTGTTATCTAGGACATCTTCAGGTTTGATTATGTGATATATGTCTTGCAGGAGTGTCTCTGTCCAGGGGTTTCCCGTGACGAAGCCATCTAGTTCACCAAACTGGAACTTAACCTCTTCAGCCCATCTCGTTCCATCCTTGTAGGAATCTACATGTCCGAAGTCAGGGATGAGACGGATGTCGTAGTTGTCGTATCTTGGCCCTAAATATTCATTGATCATCTCCCTGGTCTCTTCTGCCAGGAAAGGGTTCCTGAAGTTGTACCTGTTGCTGCTGCCGATTCCGATTATAGCTTGGTCTGAGTTCTTGCATAGGTCCTCTAGCAGTGCTGCGCTTCCCAAATGGAGTGGCCTGAACCTTCCGATTGTGCCAAGTCTCATATTTTACTCCCGTAGTACCACTTGCAGGTATCGATGTAATCGTCTATGCCAAGGAATCCGAAGTCAGGAACCGGAATTTTATTTCTTGCTTTGAGGTACATTGAGAGGATATCGTGGTGGTCGGGAAACGCGAACCTTTCAGGATGGTTCTCCAACAAGTCACTCAGTTCTAGGTTAGAGAATACCAGTGTCTTCTTGGCGTCACTCCCTGCTTCAGGGGTGCCGTCTGCCCAGCCGATATAGACCGTAGAGACTATGTGTTCTCTTGGGTCTCTTTTGGGATCAGATTTGACACAGAATGGCTTTTCTGGGTTGTAGAGCATCACTTCGAGTCCGGTCTCTTCCATTGCCTCCTTGATTGCGTTCTCTTCCAGAGTGATTCCCACTTCGGCATATCCTCCGCAGATAGCTATACCATATGGGGGGTTCAACCTATCTATGAGAACGATGCCTCTCTCATTCTCGATGATGATGTCTGTTGCTAGTTTTGGGCAGGGTCTCATTTGTACTCCAGCGTGACGGGCGCTACCGGAGGGTGGACTAGACCCGCTTTAGATTTGGCTAGCTGGTGTTGCTGCATTATGCTGTTGATGTATGCCCTAGGATTATCGAAGCATATCTCTCCAAATAATCTTGCGTATTCAACCATCTGTTCATGAATTACGGGCTCTATTTGTGGGTGGTAGGTAAGTTCTTTTTCAGGAAATCCTTGATCTATTGCTTCAATCACTAGCTCTGCTAGTTCGTAGCTGTATCCAAGATCCTTGAAATCTGTCTGACCTGGCTCAAGACCTGCTGTTGAGATCTTCTTTGCTATATCCTCAAACCCTAAGTGACATGCCATTATTTTTACAAGTCTTTTTGATAGGTTACCTATGGGGTTGATATGAACTGCTCCATCTCCGAAGAGTGTGTAGTATCCAAGTCCGTAGTCCTCGTCTTTGTTTCCGGTTCCTACAAGAAGTTTTTTCTCAGTTGCTGCTTTTGTGTTGAGGATGTTGGCTCTTATTCTTGACATCAGATTGCCTTTATGGTAATTTTCAGATATTGCCTCTGGATTTGTTTCCTTGTACGCATCGACTAGTCCGTTAATTGGAATCACTTCGTAACTGATACCTAACGTTTCTGCAACTTTGATTCCGTCTTCTGTATCTTGGGGGTTGTTAGTGTCGCTGGGCAAGATGTATCCTACAAGATCAAACTGTATGGGGTATGCTCCCATTCCACCATATGAATTTAGTTTGTCAAGTCCTTTCTTTGCAAGAGCTGCTGCTGTTGCGCTATCTACTCCTCCTGAGAGTCCAATGACACAGCCTTCCAGTCCCATGTCAAGTACTTTATTTGATATGAAATCTCCTATTTCTCGTGATGTGATTTCTGGGTTTATCTGTGGTAGTTTGATTTTTTTCATTCTATCCTCCATTGCATGAGAAGCTCTTCGAGTCCTGTGGCATATGTCTTGCGTACGCCTTTGGCGTACCATGCATCTTCTGGTGAGGGCAGTCCTGGAAGCCCTTTGATAGCATCTTCAATCACGTAAATCTGTTTTACTTTATCAATCAGTCCTTTCACCGCATAGTCTACGCATACGTTGGTGGCGACCCCGTATACTACAACCCTGTCGGGGTTGAGGATCTCAAGAACTGCGGTAGTTTGTGGGTTGCCTGTGAATACGTCGAACTTATCTTTGTAGATTATTATATCTCCTTTGTGATTTTTCAGTTCGCTGAGATCTGTTTTTTCTTGCCAGTCAACTATTGTTGCATCTTCTCTAGGTTTTGTGGAGTATCCGAATTGCGCTCCTTCAGAATCTTGGATACAGTGTGGTGGGAATGTTGTCTTGTAGTCAGGAGTATTCGATATCTCTTCACTTTCTGGTGTGTGCCAGTCAGCCGTGTTGAGAACGGGTATTTTGTATTGTCTTGCTAGCTCAGTTACTAACGATAGATTGGCTTTGATGTTTTCAGCGTCTTGAACATACAAGGCGCCGTCTTTGTTCATGAAATCGTTCTGTGTGTCTACGTTCCAGAATAGGGTTTTCATTCTTTCACCTCCTTTTTGTACATGCTTCTGTAGTTGTTGACTTTCTCCTCGAGAAGTTCTCTTTCTGCAACCTCATTGCTGTTGATAATTGAGACATTAATTTCTTTCAGGAAAATGTTGCCTTTCTTTTTCGTCTTGTAGAAATTTATTACATCCTCGGACTTGCCAGATGCATAGGCTATCAGCTTGTCTTCGGTGTGCGCATACTCTCCGAATTCGTCGGAGCGTCTGATTTTCTTGAATACTGCGTAGATGTCTTCCATCATGCACCTCCTGCATATGTTTTTAGGAAAATCTCCGTTTCAGGCGTGTATTTATGTGTAAGAGCGTCGACTATTTTCTGCAGGCCTTTTGAGGGGACTGAGATATACCTTTTTGCTCTTGTTTCTCTGGTTTTTTGTGGTAACTTTCTGACGCTTTTGAGAGAGTATTCTCTGATATCTTCCAGATTTCTTCTCTGGAATAATCGTTGCCCGTCAGATACCATTGGCTGCAGAAGTGGTGTTCCTTCGCTAGGCTCGTTTTCGAGCGCTAGAATATCATGCGTGTAGTTCCCGTTCTCATCTGCAACCCTGTAGACTTGTTTCTTTCCAGGATATGTCTTCTTTCCTGGTGCGAGCTTGATCTTGTGGCCTGCTTCGTCTTCTACTAGTTTGTAGACTCCACTTATTGCTGCCGTCGGCTTGGCGGTTATCATCTCTGTGCCTACACCAAATCCGTTTACTTTCGCGCCTTTCCGTTTCATCTCATCTATCTTGTACTCGTTGAGATCTGAGCTAGCGACTATTCTTACGTACCCGAGGTCGTTCTCGTCGAGAATTCTTCTTACGTCTTTTGAAATCTCTGTCAGGTCGCCGGAGTCTAGTCTCACTGCCCCTAGTCTTTTTCCTTTTTCTATGAGCTCTTTCCCGATTATTGCTGCGTTCTTCGCACCTTCTATGTTGTCGTATGTATCTATGAGCAGAGTGGGGCTATCTGGGAACGTATCTGCGTACGCTCTGAACGCTTCTAATTCTGTGGGGAAGCTCATGATGAAGCTGTGGGCCATGGTTCCGCTGATTGGTATCCCATACTCTTTTCCTGCTGCGACGTTGCTTGTCGCTGCTGCTCCGCCTATGTATGCGGCTCTTGCGCCTTTCATGGCTGCATCTTTTTCTTGTGCCCTTCTGAGTCCGAAGTCTACCACTTTTCCCAATCCTGCTGCGTTCACGACTCTGCTCGTCTTGCTTGCTATCATTGTCTGGAAGTTCACTGTGTTTAGGAGCATCGTCTCCAGGAGCTGGGCTTCTGATCGTGGAGCGGTGACTCTTAGAAGGGGGGTGTTGGCGGCTACAGGTGTACCTTCAGGTACCGCTGTTATCTCTCCGTGAAATTTGAAATCTTTCAGGTAGTCGAGGAAGCTATCTTTGAAGAGGCCCTGGTCTCTCAAGTAGGAGATGTCATCTTCTGAGAAACTTATGTTGGTGGCGTAGTCTACTGCATCTTCTATTCCTGCAGCTATCAAGTATCCCCAGTCTTCCGGATATTTTCTTATGAACAAATCAAATGTTGCGATATCATCTTGTTTTCCGCTCTCATGATAGGCTGCCATCATTGTGAGTTGGTAAAGGTCTGTGAGGAGGGTGCGGTTTTCCATCTTGTTCACTTTTCGTGTTGTTTTTACACTTTCTATTCCGTTGTTTTTCCCGCGATTTTGTGCGAGAACCCGTCGGCAAGTGTGTTTCTTAGTGTTTAGAATACACTAACAAATATATAAACCTTTTTACATTCTATATAGAAGGAAATAT
>JAAOYH010000077.1 GCA_018221245.1 Candidatus Woesearchaeota archaeon | reverse complement strand
GAAGTGAGACTCTAAGGAAGAACTGTACTTATTATATCGCCATTTACGTCGTGGTCGAAACCGCCATCAGTGAGAGAGTACTTGAACGAAAATGAAATCTTTTCAGTCTCGCCGTCTAATGGGAAATCTATGTTTCCATCATTATCACAGTACACCACAATGTAGTCCGAAGGACCTATTGAAAAAGCATTATTGTTGATTGAGAAATACAAAGTTCCTTGTCCATTGACCCGGTATGTACCACAAGAGTTTACAGAGCTATCAGCCCCGTTGTACGAAAGAACTGCGCGAGAGGTTATCCAAAGGGTCTGACCTATCGCGTTCTCAAGAACTATTTCTGCTTCAGATCTAGCTGAACCGTCGTCAACGGCCAAAAAATAGTCCTTGCAGATAAATGCGTCATCAACATTGCACTTGCTGGGAACATAATCATCAGGGTTCATGAAACCGAAATAAGCGAGCGCGCCAATCATTGTGAGAATCACAAGCATTGCCCATGCGTATGTGGTAAGGAATTCCAGAGCTACTTGGCCGTGTCGCATGTTTTCTCCGATATTATCCAACTTATAATTGTTTGGGCCTAGACGTGCCGGGTGACGATTAGCCCGCCAGTCTTCCGAATCTCATTATTTCCTGGGCCAAGAGTGCTTCCTGGGGCAAGGTCGAGCTCCAGGAATATTATGTGTTGTGGGCGTCCTTCAGGGTTGAGTGTTATGATGATTTCACTCTTCTCGTCTTGAGAATACACGTTGAGAACATACTCTATTCCGTTGATTGTTCTGGGCAGTTCGAAAGTCCGGATATATCCTGCGTGGACTCTGTCTGCGAGAGCTATTTCGAGTTCAATTGTGTCCGCTAATGATTGTAATTCTAGGATTGTGGCGCGCTCCAGCTCGAAGGCAGCACGTCCTTGTATTCCGTGCAGGAATACTGTGAGCATTAACAGGCTGAACGCGACCAATACTGAGAATTCGAGTGCCGATTGTCCGCGCATACGGTTCTCTTGGTTATCCCACTTAAAACTTTGTTTGTGCTACTATGAAGTGGTTCCCAAAGTTTATATGGGTCCTTTCGGGAAGTTCGACGAGATGGCTTGGTCCCACTTCGTAACTCTATGGCTCGGATACGCAAACGCCTTCATAGCTATTTTTATCCTGATATATGCGTATATGTTTCTGAAGAAGACCAACAAGCACCGTGACAGGAGGCCTTGGGACTTCCTGTTCATAGCATCTGTCATTTTCTTGATCTATGAGATATTCATAGTGATGTTTTTGAGCGGGGTTACTAGTCTTTCAACTCTGGATTTGCAATTCATCAACAACACGATGGCTTTCCTATACGCGGGATGTGTTCTCTTGGCATTCATCAGTCAGCATGATCTCATTCTGAAGAGCCAGATAATTCTTATCAGCAAGAAGGATGCATCAGATGAGGAAGAGATAGACATCCAGATTGGTGGAAAGAAGAAATGATTATTTCTTAAGCCTGCGGCGCTTCTCTTTCTTCATGCGCTTGCGCTGCCACTTCCAGCGCATCTGGCCTTTTTTCTTCCATCGACGGGAACTCCTCTTCATCTGTCGCGTTGGAGTACCAGATGGTTTTTAAAGGTTTGGTCTAGAGATAACCGATGAACCAGAGAAGCAGGAACAATAAGCCTGCAAGGGGTAAATACCAGAATAATACTCTTATGCGTCTGGTGTGGTAGTCTGTCTTAGGCATTCTTCTGTAATCCTCAATGTTTTTGTCCACTTGGTGAACTTTGTAACCGATGAATGCTGAAACGAATACGAGTATGAATAATAGGCTAAAGAAACTACCATATTTGGAATCTTCTAGGACCATCAACTGTTTCAATGTCCAGAAGTAGAATCCTATAACTGCTGAAGCTGCGACCAAGAAAATATAGGTGCGCGGATGCTGCCACCACGGCGTGTCTAGCTCCATGCGGATTCACTGTTCGAGTGATTCTTAAATGTGCCGATGGGCATAATATCCGAAGCCATAGAAGTAAAGAAATAAAAGAAGAAAAAAAGATTTATTATTTCTTGGCCTGTCCAGGAGGAACCTTACCGTTCTTGTTAGCGAGTCCAGGAGGCAGGTCACTTCCGTTCTCAGAATCATCCTGTTTCTTTGCTAGTCCGGGAGGTGTCTTGGCGGTTGGTTCGCTATCCCCTGCTTCAAGCGGAACTGCCTGTTTCTTTGCTAGGCCAGGAGGCACTTTGCCTCCCTTATTCTCCACACTCTTGGCAATCTTTTTCTTGGCAACAGTCTGGACATCGTCCTGCTCAAGAAGTTCCTCTTCCTGCTCAAGAGTCAGATCGTACTCAGTCATGAGCTTCTCTTTTGGAGTCTTGATGTGGATTCCGAAGAAGCCGAACATTTTCCTGAAGATTCCAGGTGGTGTCTTCTGAGTCTCGATGATTGCATCGATCGATTCGTTTCCGAGCAGTCCTGTCTTCACAAGTCTGTTGATGATGCCTGGGTTGAGGTTGTTGGCGCGGATGATTGCTGCCAATTCCGAATCGGTGAGCTCACCTGCTTCGACTGACTGGGGTAGTTTGTTTAGGCCCAGAGTGAACCTTGGCATTCCATCATCGTCAGTTGTATCATCGGTTGTATCATCATCTGTTTGATTCGTGTCAGTCTGGTTATCGTCCGTATCATTTACTGGTGTGTCGTTCGTAGGGATAACTATGTTGAATAGCACAATCTTCTCATCCGTCTCGTTTCCTAAGATGGCCGAAACTGTAAGGGTGTAGTCTCCCTCTTCGAGAGTTCTATCTTCTACGTACAGGGTGCAGTTCTGGCATGCGTCCACGCTCTCGTTCCCAAGAGAGTAACTGATATCTGCGAGAAGGTTAGTCTCGAAGCTGAACGTTACGTTAGGTCCTTGTTCGCCTGCTTCAGGGCTGATGATGGAGAGTTCGAGGCTCTCCGTCTCTGTGTCGTTCACTGGAGTATCATTTACGGGAGTGTCGTTATCAGGTGTATCGTTAACTTCAATCTCCATAACTGAGAAATCGACTGTTGCTTCGTCAGTAAGGTTTCCGAGATCAGAGCTTGCCGTGAGGGTGTAGTTCCCTGCGTCAAGTTCGTAAGAGTCAGCTAGTTCTGAGCAGTTGTCACAAGAGAGTGTGATGTCGCCTGGACTGATGCTGAACTCGATGCTGTCCTGCGTTTCGTTAGCAGTAACGAGCACATCCACAGGAGATTCTACCTCTCCAGATGGGCTATCGATTGTCAGTGCAAGAGCTCCTCCTACTAGGAGAAGCATAACCATGACGAGTTGTATGATGCGTGCCATGTTCGTGGGATGAACTCATGATTTATAACATTGATGTATAAATAATCCTCGTCGAGAAATTACTGTGGAGACACTCTGATGAGTGTAATCTCACTCTGGCTGCCTAATCTCATTGGCGGGCCCCAAGTTCCTACTCCTGGAGAGACGTACAGTGCTTTATTTCCATCTAGGTACAATCCCTTAATCAGGGAAAATCTTATCTTAACGAGATAATTGAAGGGCCATATCTGTCCTCCGTGTGTATGTCCTGATAACATCAGATCAACGTCTGCATCCTTGAATCCGTCAGGGCGGTGGTACATGAGAATTCTATAGCCTTCTTGTTTCTTGATTCCTGGCAAGGTCTCTTTTACCTTAGATTTGTTTTCAGCATCATCCAGCCCGATGATTTGAATCCCTTTGACTGTTGTTGCGTTGTCTCGGAGAGTTATAATCTTGGTATTTCCTATGAGCTTCTCAACTATACCTCCGCCAACATATTGCTCGTGGTTTCCGTAAGTAAAGTATACCTGTGCTTTAATTTCATTTATGGGTTTTAGGAGTTCATCAGAAAGTTTTCCCGGGCCGTCCAATAGATCTCCAGGTATAAGGACTAAATCAGGGTTCAGAGAGTTGATTTGAGCAACTCTATCTTTCAAGTATTCTTCCCTGTTAATTGGTCCTAAATGTAAGTCTGGTGCTGAGACAATCCTGAGCTCTTTGTCTAATTTTTCAGAGGATAAATCAACTGTCTTGATTACAACGTTTCTTGCGTTGATCACGGCGCCTATGCTGAGGATTACTATCATCACAAGTGCGAGAGTTCCTAATAATGAATGGAAGTTTTCTGG
>JAAOYH010000016.1 GCA_018221245.1 Candidatus Woesearchaeota archaeon | reverse complement strand
GTTTCGGAAGAGGCATTCCCCTCAGAAGATAGGCTCCTGGGTAGGCATATCTCAGAAGCAATGGCGAAAGCCACAGCAGAAATGAAAATCAAGATTATCACGAAGTGAAACATATGGCAAGACCACCAATGCGAAAAGAAAAACTCCCCGAGTTTGACCCGGCGGAGTGGAAGCCCAAGACAGAGCTCGGCCTTAAGGTGAAGAGCAAAGAGATCACACAAATAGACGAGATTCTCGACCGCGGAGATCGTATCCTAGAGCCTGAGATAGTCGATATGCTCATGCCTACTATGGAGGCAGAGTTCCTCCTGATTGGACAAGCAAAGGGTAAGTTCGGCGGTGGACAGAGGCGTATGTTCAGGAACACTCAGAAGAAGACAAAAGAAGGCAACAAGCCCAAGTTCACAGCCATGGCAGTCATAGGCGATAGGAACGGACACATTGGTATCGGCACAGGCAGCAGCAAGGAGACTGTACCCTCAAGGGAGAAAGCTCTCAGGCAGGCCAAGCTGAATGTTTTCAAAATCCGCAGAGGAATCGGCAGCTGGGATGACCAGGCCGAGACACCGCACAGCATTCCGTTCGCGGTAGAAGGCAAGTGCGGTTCTGTTATTGTTAGGCTAATGCCAGCACCTAAGGGTAAGGGTCTAGTCGTCGAGAAAGAGTCCGCTAAAGTGTTGGCGCTTTCAGGTATCAAGAACGTCTGGAGCAAAACTCTAGGCATGACAAAAACTAAGATGAACATGCTCAAAGCACTTGAGAAGGCTCTCAGGCAACTCTCCGAGATTAAGGTCGCTGACAAGTACAAGGATTCGCTTCTGATAATGGAAGGCGGAAAGCAGCGAGAGGACAAAACGGTACTAACTCCTGAAGAGATTCAGGAGGAGGCGAAGAAATGAGCGAGCAGGGAATCACGGTGGCGTCCACGAAGGAGATTCTCTTGCAGAGAGAGACTCCTCCGCCAGTAAAGGTCCCTGAGACCAAGCCTCCTGTTGAGAAACCTAAGGTTGAGGCTCCTGCTAAGGTAGAGCCCAAACCAGTCGCTAAAGCTCCTAAGAAATCATCCGATCTTGCAGTAGTTCTCATACGCGGAAGAGAGGTAGGCATCAGGCACGATGTCAAGAGAACCCTCGATTCAATGCTTCTGAGAAGGAAGAACGTGTGCAGAATCCTAAAGGACACGCCTGTAAACAGAGGATTCCTCAACAAAGTGAAGGACTTCACAGCATTCGGTCCGGTATCTGCAGACACAATCAAGATGCTAGAGTCCAAGAGACCTAAGCATAAGGATAGAGGAGTATTCAGGATGCACCCTCCAAAAGGTGGGTACGGCAGGAAAGGTATCAAGGTCAGCTATAACAACGGGGGCGTTCTCGGCAAGAATCCGAAGATGGACGACCTCATCAAGAGGATGCTATGGTAGTCAGGAAGCAGAGGAAAGTCCGCAGGTATCGTGGAAGCACGACGCACGGAGGCGGCAGCATGAAGAAACGCCGTGGCGCGGGCAACCGTGGCGGACGTGGACGTGCAGGCTCTGGTGGATCAGGCTCGTCTGCATCAGGTAGCCAGAAACCTAGCTACTGGAAGTACAGAAAAGGCGGAAAGGACCCTGACAAAAGAGGTTTCACATCTTACAAGAAGGAGGCCAAGACAATCAATGTCGGGCACCTCAACTCGATAGCAGAGGTGCTGTTGCGTTCTGGCCATGCCAAAGAGGCGTCTGGCAAGATCCTAATCAATCTTAAGGAACTCAATTATGACAAGTTACTTGGTGCTGGAAAGGTCACGCATAAGCTTGGCGTGATTACAACAGGTATTACGTCTTCTGCCAAGGAGAAGATAGAGAAAGCAGGTGGCACTGTGGACGCGGAAAAGGTAGTTGGTGCTGCTGATGTTTTTGAAGAAGTTCCTGAAGAGCCAGTTGAAGCTGAGCCTGTAGAGGCTGAAGAGTAATCCGATATGTTTTTCATTATTTTAGCTCAGTCTTAGATTCATTGAAAAGTTTTCTGAAAGCGTCCACAAGGAAAGAGCGGAGAATGGATTTATATATTTCTATCTGCAATATCTCTATGTGGAGTTCATCAAGACTGCTGAGAAGACGGGCTATAGTAGAATATCTGTGTACAAAACTGAGAAGCACATAGTCAAAGAAGCAGAGTTCGATTTCAATAATATAGATTTTGGCAGATTCCAGAGAGAGATAGATAGCTCAAGAAGTGATAAAGAGAGGTACTGGGTTATTGCCAAGGCATTCCAAGGACTTGCTGACAAGGGGTTCTTCTCTCCTGAAACTAGATTCAAAGTAGAGGGCATCATGAGGCCAAGACTTATAGTTAAGATGCCTTTCCTAAAGATGGACGACAGAGAGCTGAAAATACCCTCAAGAATGATGGCTCTTGTTGAGAGATATGTTGGCTTGCCTAAATTATTCTGGGACGTTTACCATCCACATAATTATGGTATTGCTAAAGATGGCAATGTCTACTTTGGTGATCTTGAGCTCTTTCCCAAAAAAACATAAGAAATTCTTAAATATGATAAGTTAATTCTGAGAAATAATACGCGTGTGACGAAAATGAACTACCTATTCAGCCCACGGGTCATCAGAAGGTAGCTCTGCCTCTTTCTCTTCGTCAATATCGAGCTCGACTTCATCATCAGGAAACCCTTTAGGGTTCTCTGCTGCGCCGTACATGGCATTGAGATTTGGCATCTACCTAAATGATATTCACCGACATTTAAAAAGAATGTGACATGAGGTAAAGAAAATGGATGTGGAGGATCACCAGGAAGAGAAAGTCTTCAAGGTAGACTACAGAAGGAACCTGAAGAATCTATGGAGCCTGCTCAGGCACTACAAGCCGATATCCACCCTGATGCTGGTAGTGATACTCCTCCTCCAGATAGGCTATGTTGCGGAGAGATACCTGTTCAAGGTATTCATAGATGCAGGAACAGAGTATGCGCAAGGATTGATGACCGCTGAAGCTCTATTGGCCCTGGTCTTTATCGTGTTAGGACTGTTCCTGATAGTGATGGCGCTATCATCTGGATTGGTTTTCATCAGGATACATCTGCTGAACCATCTCGACGGGAACCTCATAGTGGATGTGAAGAGGAAGTTCTTCAACCACCTTGTGCACCTGCACCATGGATTTCACACGAGCCACAAGACAGGTAGCATGATTAGCAGGATAGGCCGTGGCGGAGCGGCTGTAGAGAGGATAGTCGATGTCATAATGTTCAACTTTGCACCTATGACATTCCTGTTCACGGTTGCGATACTATCAATGCTGAGTAT
>JAAOYH010000015.1 GCA_018221245.1 Candidatus Woesearchaeota archaeon | reverse complement strand
TGGGACTTCACAGATACTTGGGTGATGAAAGGATACCCTGAACTGCAGTGGATCGTCCAAGAGACTGATATGTACACTGAAGTTAATGTGACTGCTCAAGATATATCTGGTGTGCCTGTGAATGATTTCTGTGTGGCCATCAGTTACAATCCCGTAATTTGTACGTCTTCTGGAGAGCTTCCTGTTAAGATGGCGTTAGCTTCAGAGTGGGATGTTGAGTGGAATGCGAGTGGTTATTACAACAATACAGATACCATTTATTTTGATACTGAGAAACCACACACATTCTTTGCTAAGGCTCCTGTTGTTGTGACTGCTGCCGCAATGAGTGCAGATCCTGTGTGGAATCAAACCACTTCCTCGGTGAATTTGTCTTGGTCTGCAGATACGTTGGATATAATACAATCAGTATTGGCTTCAAATGCCAGGTATCTTGAGTTTGACAATGGGTTATATGTTGATTCGTCGGGGGCAACAGATACTTCTGGTAATGGTATATTGAATACTACTGTTTTCAAGACTGGTAATGCTAGTTTTATGACTGATGGCCTTCCATATTATAATTTGAATACTGGTTGGACGGGTGGATCAACGTTCTCTGTGGCTATGTGGGTGTATGTTCCTGAGACAAACGATGTTCAGGATACAGTATTTGATCTTGCTGGTCGTGCAGGGTCATCACTTGTGAATACGAATGAGGATAATCAGTATTCTGCTTTGATATTCCAGACGAATGATTTGTTAAGGTTTACTAGAAGGAATGTTCCTGGCGGCACTAATAGGTATGTTCAAGTGAACTTGTCTACGTATCACAATAAGTGGGTTCACGTGGTTGGCATTATGAATCAGACCCACACTAGACTGTTCATAAATGGTGAGAAGCAGCTTTCTGGTGCAACGTATTTTGATGCGATTAATCAAGAGGGAACTAATCGTGGTGCACATGCTCCGAGGCGTATTGGTCTTGGTGCTAAGATGAAAGTTAATGCTGGAAGTGTATATAGATTCTTTGATGGTAATATTGATAATTTCTTCCTTGCCGAGGGAGTGCAGTGGACTGACGCACAGGTTGTTGCTCTTGCATCTGGTTGCGATATTGATTGTATGATTCCAGGAGTGACGATATATGCTGATGGCACTCCATTTGTGACAGATATACTTTCGCCAAGTCCTGAACAGATTACTGTGAACGATTTGAATACTGGAGAGATTGCTATTGTCGTTGAAGTGAATGAGTCGTTCGACGGGGGACAGTTCACAAGTAGTAGTGATTCAACTTCCATAAATGTGAGTAAGCTTTCAGATGCAACAACTATATTGCCAAGTGGTACAACAATAACAAATGTTGACTGGGATACAACTTGGGGTGCGGCTACTGCTGGTTTCGATGCAATTACATACACGATAAAGACGGATGTGAACGGAACCAACACAACATTAACAACTGGTACATCGGATCTGTTCTATAATGTTACTGGCTGGTCAACAGAAACAACTCAAGGTATAATGTGGGTTGAGGCATCTGACAGTTACTTCACTAGTTATGCTAGGAACCTTGCAGATTTCACAATTGATTACACTGCAAGCTTGACTAGTCTAGTGTGCCAAGCATTAACAGTTCCTAATGAAGATGATCTCCCTGCACAAGCAAGAGTGCCTATAAACTTCACAGTTACTGCTCCATTAGGATTCGCTAACGAGAATATCAATGAGATAGAACTGGCCTTGGCGGGGGACAGTTACACAAGTACTACGTGTACGGTGACGGTTGACAGCGGTACACAGCACAGTTACAATTGTACGGTGCCTATGAGGTACTTCTACGATGCAGGTGACTACGATCTTGCAGCGAACGTTACAACCACAACAGGTAAGGAAGCTACTGGGAGCAGTGCGGCTGCGTGTGAGTATGCTCAGCTGTTGGCTAGTCAGAGAACAGTGGATATCATTACGTTCCCTGCAGCGGCTCCTGGTGTGACTGATGCGCCTGGTACTCCAGATCTCAACGTGCGTAACACAGGTAACGTTGATTTCGCCATGAGTCTCACAGCGTATAACTTGATTGGTAGAACTACACCTGTTGAGCTCCTTGCGTCGCTGGTAAAGGCTGGAGCAGCAATAGGATCTGCTGTAACTATGGTTGATAGTGCAACCACGAGTGTGAATATGAATATAAGTGCTGCCGATGGTGCGCAGGACGACATAGGGTTCTGGTTGACGATGCCGATAGCACAGACGATCCAAGAGTATTACACTGATACGCCGTGGCAACTGGTGGTGAGCGGATGATATTTTGGTCAACACAACACCGCGGTTTTGGTCAAGCTTTTGCAAAAAGGTTGGTGGTGAGCGGATGAGCTATTATCCGAACATGGTGGAAGTATCGGTGTTTTTGGCGTGCTTCCTGCTGATCATTATGATAGCTCCAAGGATTGACAAGTTCATCGAGCGTCATCGTGATTGGCACAAAGATAGGTTCGAAAGAGGTGTATGGAAATGAAATATAGATATGATAAGAAATCGTTGGTGTCGCTTCCAGGAAGGACATTTTCAAAGGTGTTGGTGATTGGAGGAAGGAGAAGACTTGGAAAGCAGTTTGAAGGTAGGGATTTTGGTTCAGGTGAATTATGGATAAAGGCGTTTAATCAGGGGAGAGGAAGATGAAAAAGCTAAAGTTCTACGATATGAAGGCAAAGAAGAAGTTCACAACGGACAAGTTCACAATTAAGACGAAGAAGGGTCGTAAGTTTGCTGTGGCGAAGACGCCATCAGGATCTACTGCCTGGAGGATCATGTCAAAATGAAACGCAAAGGTTGGTTCAATGATTCATGGAGACATTCATTATCGGCTAGAGGGGTCAAGACTGTCCCGAATAAGTACATGGCTAAGAGATATTTGGCAAAATTTGTGTCTCCTGCTGTAGAGATAGAAAAAAATGGTAAGAGTGCTGAGGTATATGTGACTCCTTTGATTAAGTCTCCTCAGATTCCTGAAAAAACTCGTTTAAATTCTCTTGTTGAGGGTAAGAGTTTTGAGCATGAGCGAGCTTTTGGTGATGAGTTTAAATTGCCCGAGGATCTTAGAAGTTCATTGAAAGATGATTTGAAGTTGAATGATTTTGAAACGGATTTATTTGAACTTAAAATTAGTCATAAAATAAAAGAGGCGCGCGCCGAGGTGGACAAATGAAACGAGGCTGGTTCAATGATTCATGGAGACATTCACTGTCAGCAAAGGGTATAAAGACAGGTTACTTTGCCAAAAAGTCTGTTGGATCAAGTATTTTTGAGAAGCAAATGGGAGATATCAGAGAGATGAATATATTATTAGGGGAGAAAGAAGATATTGATCGTGAGTTGAATAAGCTTGGAGGAGAGGTCAATGTTAAGAGGAAAGTTACTGGCTTCAAAAAGTTTGCAGATGAACAAATTAAGTTGGTGCCAAAAGATATGTCTGATGAGGCTAAAGATATAAGAAAGGCGAAGGAGTTTGTAGATATTAGAAATTATGGTACTGGAGAAAAGGTAGGTGAAGGCGATATATTGCGTGACTTAGAACGTTTATCTATGAAGGATCAAATTGAAACGATAAAGATGGATGAATTGTCTAGGCGTGAAAGACGTCGAGAGAGGGAGAAGGAAAAATGAAACGCCAAGGATGGTTCAACGATTCATGGAGACATAGTCTATCGGCGAAAGGCGTGAAGACTAAGAGATACATGGCCGTTCGTCCAACTGGTGGAGATTTTCTAAGAGATATAACAGGTAGTAGGTTCGGGATCCATCACTTGAAGAGTGGTGGCATCGAACGTGAGACTCTTGGTCTAACTACTGCTGAAAAGGTTTCACAAGTGTCAAATGAGGATTTTTTCTTACCGCCAGAACAGTTTGAGGCGAGAGAGCAGGAAGCATTATCTTCAGATGCTCAAGCAGTCATGGATGAGTTCCGTGCCGGGCAAGAACAAGCGAACTTCGAAGAAGGACTATCTGCACAAGTCCAGCGCGACATAGTAACTCTTGGAGCTCCACGTCCAGTTCCAGTTTTCATGAAAACAAAGCAGTTTGCAACAATGTCTGATCTTCTATTTGCTCAGCAAGAGCTTGAGAAGGCGAAGAATCCTGAAGAGATTGTATCTGCTGCACGAGATGTTGCAAAGAAAGCTCAACAAGTGAAGAACACTGTGCGTGGTCTAGAAGGTAAGAGCTCTAGAGAGAAGAAGCTTGTTGCTGAGGAATCAGGTATTGATATTGGTGATGAGGATCTGCTGACAGATCTTGAGAATATTCGCTCAGAAGCTGCTGCCATGAGGGATGCTGCGAAGGTGGAATCTCAGTGAAACGAAGGGGATGGTATGGTGATAGTCACGGGCACAGTATGGCTGCTCGCGGTATCAGGATGTATAACAAGTCTAAGCTAGTAGATCCTGTATTCTTTGCACAGAAGCACGAGAGTAAGCTTCCTATGGCTCATATTATCGATATGGTGCGAGGAAAGAAATCTCTGCAAGAGATGGAGCGTATGCATCCAGATGCAGATAAGGAGGATTTAAAAAGGCGTGCTCTAAAGGGTATAGAGATGGTTGACGCTGATGATACACTCACGGTTTTAGAGAAGCAAGGGGTAGATGCTAGTGTTGTGATGGCAGAGCATCGTCCTGTGTTCAAAAGGAAGGCCCTGGAGGTACTTGGAGATCGCCAAGGTAGATCGTTCCTCTCGGACGAGAAGGCTGCTGTTCTTAAGAGTCGCCTGGGGGCAATCCGTTGAATCGTGGGTGGCGGGGAGAATCTCACAGGCACTACCTTGCGTCTATGGGTGTAAGGACTGTGCCGAGGAGATATAACCAGGAGAGGTTGAAGATGATGCTTGATTCTTTCAGGAACAAGCCAGAGGGTTCTGCTCTTGAGTTCCGTGCACGTCCAGCCATACAGTTAAAAGAGCAAGTTCAGGATGATCTTATGCAAGATGTAGAAACTGACTTGATGGAGATGGAAGATGCTCAGAGGATCCTGAAGAACATGGATGAAGATATTGAGTTCTTTGTAGATAGTAGTCAGCCGTTCTCTCAGTTCAAGGCAGATGCTATGAGAAAGGTCGAAAAGGACAGGCAGAGATTTTCTAAGAAGATGAATCCATTTGAGGGGTTGGGCTGATGAAATCTGGCTGGTTCTATGAGTCCTGGCGTCACAGTCTCGCAGCAAAAGGGGTTCGTACTAAAAGTTATTTTGCTAAGCGCGAGTTCCAAGAGGCGGTTTTGTCAGAAAAGGCTTTGCGTAGGTTCTCAAATGAAGATGGTGGTAAGGGGTTTGAGACGATTTCTAAGGTTGACGTAGAATTTGGTGAAGGGGGAACAAAAGGTGTCCCAGGTCCTGAAGTTACTGAAGAAGAGATTCAAGCCGCAATAAGTAGATTGTTTGGATCTGGACAGATTGAAGCCATTAAGGTGGCCCGTGAGGCACAAGAAGAGCGAGAGAAAGAGCTTGAGAGAGTTCCTGTTGATGAGTTGCAGAAAAAGGAGGCAAAACTTCCTGAGAAAAGGGCGAGACGCGCAAGTATTGTTGCCACAGGTAAACTCGAGAAGTCGCCCGGTAAAAAGAAATCTCTTAAGCAGTTGAAAAAAGATTTCGAAAAGAATCGTACACTCAGAGATTTAGAAGATACTAAAGGTAAGGCGTCAAGGGATGCTAAAAGCGCTAAGGAGTTTAAAAGGGATGTTGCTGCAGGTTTAGAGTTGCCAGGGGGGTTTTCAACAGAATCTTCAATAACTTCTCCTAGTCTTCTTGAGTTTACAGAGGCTATAAAGGCGGCAAGGGAAAAGAAAGTAACGGGTAAGTTTCCAGATCCTGCAGAAGTTAAGGCACGTATAGAGCGTAGACGAGAGGTTTTAGGTATGTCTGTCACAGGTGACTCTCCAATTTCTCCAGAGATTGGCGGGGTGAGGGAGATTGGCAAGCGGAAAAAAGGAGATTTGAGAACTATTGATGAAATTGCAAAAGATAAAGCTTCAGGAATAAAAGTTACTCAAAGGGATTTCAGTACTGGAGATGAACAAGTATTAATTGTCGAGGATAAATGATGGCATTTGCACAAAAAAAGAAACTACCGAAGAACTCTGGACCAATGACTAAGATAATTGGGGCTGCTGCGAGAGTGGCCAATGCAGGTATGAATCGTCCAGGAGTTGTGAGGAAGAAATGAGACACGGTTGGTTCAACGAGAGTTGGAGGCACAGTCTTGCGGCCAAGGGCATAAAGACATCTAGTTATTATGCGCACAAAAGGTTTGATTTACGAGAAGTTCAGCGTCTTAGTAGAGATAAAGAAGCACCAATAAAAAGGATACGTTCATTGAAAAATGTTAAGGGTGTTGCTTATAGTGGTGTTGTTGATCCTAAACGGCCAGTTGCTGAGCAGAAACTAGAGCTTGTTACCACTCTTGGTGATGCGAGGAAGGAATTAACTGGTGCGCGGCAAGAGTTGAAAGTACTGAACAAGTCATTAAGTGGTCTTGAAGGTGATGATCTCGAAAAAGTAAATATTCACAGAGAGGAAATTAAGAGGGGCCTTATTACGCTTAGAGACGATGTTGCCGATGCTAAAGATGATCTTGCAAAGTTCAATGAAGAAGTATTTGGTGTTACTACGAAGCGCTCAGGTCAGAAAGAGACATTTCTTGGGATGATAGATACAGGTGAGCTTACGCCAGAAGAATTACAGGATTTACAGGCACAAGATACTGAGATTGGAGAGAAACGCCATGTTCGTCAGCGTGTCGCACAAGAGCGTGGGCAGATGGTGGAGGCTCAAAGGGAGTTTCTGCGCGTTCTAGCAAGGTCTGACAGGAGTTTACCGTTGTCACCAAGGGAACGGAAGGTTCTAGATGGTGGTCCTCCTGAAGTTATGTCCAAAGAAGATGTAGCTAAAGCTGTAGAAGATATTGAGGCGGTGAAGCGTTCAGCAAAGGAATCGCAGAAGGACCTATTCAAAAAGAAATCAACTATTAAGATTAAGGCAGACAAGCATGAATCTGGTAAGATATATCCAATAACAAAAGAAGATGCAAGGAGTTTCATAAAGGCCCAGGATCCAGATAATCTCAAAGGGTTAAAAGGCATTGAGTTCTCAGAGCCAAACAATGTTCACCAAAAAGGGGCCTGGGCACAGTATCTTAGAGGTAAGAGAACTATCAAAGTATTTGCACAACCAAAGGCAGAAGTCAATGGTGGTGTGCGTAGAATGATGAAGGAGAAAGTATTGCCTCATGAGCTAGGGCACCATGTGGCGTTATACAGGAAAAATATCACCGATCCTGATCTGAATGTTGCTGAGGCGAGAGCCGATGCATTCGCAAGCGGTTTCTCAGTTGATGATAAAGATATTGGGGTGTTTGTAAAATGAAAGATAAAGTTAAAAAAAGGTTTGTGTTGTGTCATAAGTGTTCAGGGCTTGGATTATGGTTACTTGGGAACACATATCATTTTTGTAAGTCATGTCAAGGCGAGGGGAATATAGATGGCGAAGAAGTGGTTTGTTGATCGTGCATCAGATGTTGGAGTTACCGTCATAAAGGTAGTATATTTCAAGCTTCCACGAGGCGCGTACAGGGTGGGTAAGAAATGAAATATTGTGTTGTTATAGACATAGATAACAGGACTGTTGCTGGCGTGTGTAAGGCTAAACATGTTGGTGAACAGATGAGGAGGTTAATCGATGAACAAGGGCTGGCGTAACGAATCATGGAGACATAGTCTTGCTGCAAAAGGAGTTCGCACGAAACAGGGCGAACAGAACAGATACTATTCGGCGAGAAGATATAATTACACACCAACATATGTTGCTGCAGATCTTCCCCTAATTGCAACTGATGCAGTAGGTACTACTGGCGCAGCAGCTGTTGGGTTGATTCCTCTGGCGGTGACGGCTGGTGCGATATTTGTGGGTGCAAAGATTGTCAAGAAAGAAGTGGGTAAGAAATGAATGAAATGAATCATTATGCCATTAAGATGTGCCAGAGGCAAGCCAAGATTTGCTGTCAAGACGACAAAAACCGGTAAGCGCGTGAGGCTTGCCTTTTGTGGTGGTAGGTTAGTTGATGGCGTGTTCAAGGGTGGAAAAGTAATAGAAGCGAAGGCATTAGGTAAGCGGAAGAAATAAATACTATTGATATTCACAATAACTGGTGATTTGGAAAGGTCGCCGGCGGGATGTGCGCGAAACTCACCTCACCACGTTTTTAGCTGTCCCGCCTTATTTTTTTGGGTCATCCGCCAAGGATGAGGGGAATACATGCCGAGCATACAGGATATTGCGAGGAGCACAGGGTTTAGAGGTTCTACAAGTAGACGTGTTGCTGAGCCTAGGCAAGTAAGTAATCTCCCAGTTATAGATAATTCTGATCCTACAGAGTCTAAAGGTGGCATGGTGAGCACTAGTATAGACTGTTATGTTGCAGGCACATATCTTGGTAAGAAGGGCCAGCGTATGGAGGTGGTTCAGAGGTATCAGATTTTTGTAAGGTACAGTGGATCTACGCAGCTTGCAACGATGGAGCAGATACGTAGCAGGATAACGCAAGATTATGCGGAGAAGTATGGGCAGATGAATATTACTACGGTGTACGTTCCAGAACTGATTGCTCCAATAAAAGCTCCAAAGTTCAAAGAGCCGGAAGCGATGGAGTTCTATCGTGGTAGTGAGGAGTGGAGGACGAGGATTCAGCGTGCGGCATACGATATCGGGACTGAGAAAGAGAAAGCAGATAGAAATATTGGGAACATAAGAAGAAAATACGGAATATAGTGAGGATAACGAGTGGTGTCGTTCAAAGGGTTCAAGAAGTGGCAAAGGTTCAACAAGAAAGAGCGAGAGCTTCGTGCGCTTGCTGTTGGATTCAACAGTACAGTATCGATTGAGGACGATCTTCACCTAGTCATGTTGGACTATGATGTGGAGGATATCGGCCTTGTGCGTGAATCTGTGAAGGAATTACAGGCATTCTGGCATCTGGCTGATGCTTACATATACAAGACGAAGAATGGATTCCATGCTGTTTTTTATGAGGATCAAGTGCCATATGAAAGATGTAAGATGATTATTAACTATGCGAAGTATGTAGATTTATTATATAAATACATTAGCAGATATCATTCTCATAAAACACTGCGTGTTGCAGGTAAGCACGTGGAAAGGGATATAATTTTCAAGTGTGTTTTTCCCGGAAAGCGTGAGCCGACGAATAAGGAAAGACGGATCGGTAAGTTAAAAAGAGATGAACACGAGATGATGGTGGGGATGCAAAAGTGATTGATGAAGCTTGGAAAAAAGTAGAAGGATTTGAAAATTATGAAGTAAGTAATCGTGGAAGCATAAGGAACAAACTAACGAAGAAAATATTGTCCCCGGGAAACGATGGAAGAGGTTATTTATTAATTTCTTTGTACTCAGATTCGTGTGAAAAAAAAACCCAAAAAGTACATAGAATTGTTGCAAAAGCATTTGTAGAAGGTTATGAAGAAGGGTTGGATGTGAATCATTTGGATTGTGACAGAAAAAATAATGGATCTGATAATTTGGCATGGTGTACGAGGAGAGAGAATATACGTTACGGGATAAAATGTGGGAATTACAATCAGACAGGGAGTAGGAACAATTTTTCTAAACTAACTGAATCTAATGTGGTAGAAATAAAAAGAAAAATAGAGAAAGGAGAATTAACTAAAAGTATAGCAAAGCAATTTGATGTTTGTATGGGTACGATTTACTCCATAAAGAAAGGGGACACGTGGAAACACGTGTGTTAGCGGAAGCAAAAGTAGATTACCGAATGGTGTGAATTATAGCGGAAGCGGATACGTAAGCGGATGTATACGCTTTTTGGCGCTTCCGCTACTGGTTTCACATGGGCTAACTAGTGGCTAACTAGTGTGGTCTATTTTTGCCCTGAAAAACGCCAGTTTTTTGCCCTAATTTTTGCCCTAATTTAATCCCCTTAAAATCTGATTTTGTCGTCGAGAAATTACCATCGAAACATTTAAAAAGACCGCCGACAACTGAACAGGGCGGTTTCCGAGGGGAATTCCGCAACCCTTTGACCGAGGTGCGTGTGATTAACACACACACCCAGAGGTGTCTATATGGGTTCAGCAAAGATTGCGTGGGAGCAATACCTCACCACGCCCAAGACTGTGAAGAAGGCAACGAAAGGTAAGGCGAAGGTGAAGGCAGATACGCCTGAGTGGCTCGTCGAAGTTGGCTCTCGTAAAGCCAAGCGTAAGCAGTTCTCCGCACACCTACGTGCTGGGAAGTTCTCGTCCAAGAAAATCGCCCTGAAGGCATTGGACATTCTCGAGAACGAGTGCGACGGTAAGCTTTCCCGTATGAGTTGGGAAACTATGGTCGAGTCCAAGTTCGCATAGACGCACACACGCGTTTCGTGAGCTGTCCTTTTTTTCTTTCTTACCTGAACGAAGAAGCCCTATACAACGGGTGGAGGAGATAATCGTGGCGACGAATTACGCATACATAGGTTTCAACCTGATACTCGATAGCGAGTGGAAGGAGCATCTCGTCGAAGATGACGAGCACCGACAGCCATAAGGACACACGTGGAGGTGTGAGTATGGGGAAGCAGAAGAAGTGCTTGTATTACGTCGATTTCAATACGTGGCGTGAGACACAGGTAGAACACAAAGCTATGCAAGAAGCATACGAGCTTGAGATTGATGTCTTACGTAGGCAGTTGCTCGAGCTTAGCTAATCAACGACAGCATTAGCACATATGACGACACTTAGATGTGTTGTCAGGAGGCGAAATTATGAAGAAACACCATAAGGTCGTGTGGCGAGATAGTTATCCGTTATACGAGAAGTTGGTTGAACAGGACTTGATGGCGTTCGCAGAAATGCTCTGCGAGGACGCTTTATCACCTGCGGAGAGGGAGTTCGAGAGGACTGTTCTCAGCAACCCAGAGGAGTATCCGACATTGTATCCGCAAGTAGTCGGACGCAGGAAGATGAGGTTACTCGGCAGGGTGAAAGCGTGAGTAAAGGGAAGCTCGTCAAAGAGGAGAAGCGTTACCAAGACGCTGTTCGCACACACGATAGCAACTCAACAGAGCACACTTTAGACGCTATGCTCGGGGCGTTGCGTGATGTGAAGAATCAACGACAGAAGGCAGTCAAAAAGACTGCGGAGGTAATTGTATGACTGTTAAGTGTGAAGTAGATGGGTGTGGTCGTCCAGCATATGGTGATGTGTGTATGTATCACGAGACATTGAATACGGCTAAGAAGCTCAACAAAGGTGTTGCACATATAGCAGGAAAGCCGACCTGTCGTATGACATATTGTTATGCGAGAGTTGATGTTGAGGGCGATTTATGCCTGAGATGTGAGAAGTTAGTTGCTGACGCTGAAGCGGAAGCACAGGAGGAAGATGTATGAAACACGACGCCGAGAGCAAAGAACACTTACAAGAGAGTGTTGTTCGTTCCACGCTTGAGCCGAAGGAATACACCATTATCTACAAGTGGAGTTCGTTCGCAACGGGAACGGTGAAGGCGAGGAACCTGAAGGAAGCTAAGGAGAAGGCAATGCTTCCGTGGGTAACTCAGGAACTCGATGAGGACTTGTATCCGACTGAGCAACACCCTGATGTGAGCATTGAGGACGTTGGTGCGGACGATGTTGAGGTTGAGCTTACTGAAGAAGAAGTCAATAATTCGATGGAGAGGTGTGAGTGATGGGAAGCGATGAACTGATAGAGTTCGAGCAGGACTACTACGAGGAACTGTTCGAGGAGTTTGTTCAGCGATACTCGAATGAATACGACACATGGGTTGCTGACAAGCCAGGCATGTCGAAAGAGGACTACCAAGAGGGATTCATTACGCATATGCAGGACTTGTGGGATTCATTCGTTATTGATTCTTGCACCGAGCATTATGCTGACTGTGGCGATTCTGAATACGAACGTATGAAGGACGACCAGATGGAAGCTCAGCGTATCAACAATAACTCATAATCACGGAGGTGATAGTATGGCGACATTTACTGAAAAAGACGGCGACCTGTATATCGACAGCAAGAAGGTTCTCAGGGGTTGGGAATCATTCACGGGTTGGTATTGGTTCGCCACAGAGAAGGAGTGCGAACAAGAATCTGACCTCGGCGATGGTGTCGGAGTGAAAGATACGATTTGGTTCGGGTTCGTTCAAGGTATGGAGGAGGAGTGGGGAAGCTTCTCCCAAGCAGAGATAGAATCACTCGCACCGAGGACGTGGGAGATTCCGAAAGCAAACTTGCCCATAAGTGGGCGGAGGAACTAAGATGGAAAAAACATTGTGTATCGAGCCGTTACAGAAGCGGTTCAAGGTCAGCGTGAAGGACGCATACAAGCAGAAGCGTAACAGGAGTTACAGCAATGCTTCACCGTGTCATTCCGCTAAGTTGAAGCAACGAAAGTTGTGTTCTGTGTGTGATGGTGATGTTGAAACGAGTAGTGTCGTCAGCAAAATCATCAAGATAGGCAAGGAGGAACACCTCATAAATGCGGAAGCTCTCAAGCGCATAACTGAGGACTTACAAGGTGAGGAGATAAAGATACATACGATTCTCGAACAGATACCTGAAGAAGCAGAGGATAGGTTTGAGGGTTTGTCGTATGCTTTGCCTGTGCCGAAGGGTGAGGGTGATTACGCATTGCTGAGAGAACTCTTGAAAGGGAGAGTAATGGTAGGAACTGCTGTGTTCAGGAACAACGAGTTTGAAATCGTCTTAACTGTTGGTGATGATGGGCTCGTGCGGATCCGCAAGCTTGTCGAACAAAGTCAGTTCTACGATACGCCGATAGCTGAGGCGAACATAGAGATTGACGGAGAACTTGTCGATTTGTGTAACTCTGTCCTGAGCAAGAAGACGGAAGCGACTTACGACTTCACGAAGTTCCGTGATGCTCGTGCTGAAGTGGAGGAACGAATAATTGAGGATGTTGTTCTTCACGGGAAGCAACCCGAAGTTCTCCCAAGACCGAAGGAAGTCGTCCAAGACGCAACAGCAGAGAAGGAACGCCTGAAGGCACTCCTCGGAGGCAACGTATGAACATCATAACTATAGAAGGTCAAGCGTGTCAAGAATGCATGGATTATATGAAAGAGAATATTCGAGATGTGGGGGCGACCAAATGACACTTGAGAATTTAGCTGTTGTTAATTTACTTATTGGATTTTTGGCAGGTGTTGGGGCCATGATAAT
>JAAOYH010000076.1 GCA_018221245.1 Candidatus Woesearchaeota archaeon | reverse complement strand
TTAAAATCCTTACCAATGGAGTTGGCCATGTAATCGGCTGTAATAAGATGAGTTAATGTATCAATGATGATCGTCTCGATGTCTTCTCTAGTTTCCCAGGCTTCAAAAGTAGCTACAACGCTAGACATTTTATCTGTCTGCACCATATTTGACTTTTGAAAATCCGGAGCGCCAGAGACGGCATCAATGACAACGGTCTCATATCCTGGATTACCAAATGAGAGCTCCTGCTTATCACTGTTGATAATGCCGGTCTTCTTTGGATCCAAGTCATGTAGGGAGAACGATTTACCTGATCCTGATCTCCCTAAAATCAGAATCTTCTGTGCTTGTTTACTCATGCGAAATTCGGTTTTGATAAAACTGATACATTTGAGATGTCATCTCATCTGGCTGAGGAAGCTCTTCAAACACTCCCACTTTACCATCAAAGAACATTGGACATCTTACATTGCTCTCTCCATCTCTCTGCTTGAGAATCTGAAGAGAACGAAAACTATCCTGCATTAAAGTAATGTCGTAGCCCCTGTAAGTAGGTATCTCGTACCTGTTTGGAGCAAACAATCCCATAACCACATCTGCATCTCGTGCAGTCACCTTGGCATCAGCCAGGTTGGCTATACTAGGCTCCAGCTTAGCTGAAACCAATCGACCTCTATTGTCGTGCTGTCGCTCTTCGCCGGCCTGAGCCTGCTGCTGAACGCCAACAACACTGCACTCATACTTATCTCTAAGCTGAATGCAATATTCATTACTGAACTTGACAATAGAATCTCTCAAGCTACCTCCCTTTTCAGGGTGCAGCAGTGAGAAGTGGTCTACCACAATAATGAACCAGGTGTTTGGATTGTCATACACAAAGCGGTCTCTAACGTCGATCATAACTCCATCGCCGGCATCAACTTTCTTTGTTTTCCAACTACCATGTTTGAGCAGCTCCTTCTCAACATCGACAAATATCCCATACGGGTGTCTCACGTCATCAATCACTGTTAGCCTTTCAGACCATCGGGTTAGAATTGGTTCAACCTCTCTTACTGTTTTCAGCGCATCCTCATCGAGGGTGTCAAACACACTCTTAAGGTCTCTTATTGAGGTTCTCATTCTACCGGTCTGATCAAGCAAGTACACCATCATTGAGTGCCAGAAGTTGGTCTTACTCTCCTCAAGAGCATACCAGCGGATATGAATATCCATGTCTGGGTGCTCTCTTAGAAACTTCATGGTCTCTACGACATACAGGTGCTTAGTGATCTTAGACTTGCCGACTCCCGTGCCGGCTGTCACAATGTGATAGGATTTAGGCTCAAGGCCCGGATAGTATCGCGAAAAGCGTTCAAGTGGAATCCTGATGCAATTGGGGGTTCCTGCTAAAGATTTCTCTCTAGCCTTCTCGATGTATTGATATGCGTGTTGTATATCAGACATCTTTTCCCCAGTTTTCTGCAGGTTTATCCTTCTCTGAAATAGCATCCCAGATCCTCTCCTTAACGAAATCAACTATCTTCTTACCATTTAGCTGCCCTGTTTCCACAAGGTGAACATAAATAGCAAGCTTTCGCATTACCTCACGGTGCTTCTCCATATCGTAATCGATCTTCTTTAAATAGAATTCCGAAAACTCCTCTGAGTCAATACCGCTTCTAGCAATGAATAGTTTTTGATCGCCAAGAGGGAACATACCTGGATAGGCATTCCATAGCTCTTCGCCAGCGTCAGTTGTAGCAAGAATATTATCCGCCTTGTTTGATAGCATGAACATCTCGGGCATATACTTCCCTGGTGAGTTAAAGTTCTCAATGAGATCTAACTTCTCCAGCTTAGCAACGTCCTCTTCATTATCGAACTTCTCTATCTTCTTCACATACAACTGCAGTACTGATTTGGGAGAGTTAAACTCCCCAGTCCTGAGCATATACAAAAGATAGAGCTGCTTGATAGTTATTCCGTGCTCTATGCAAAACAGCAATTCTTGTTTTCTAGTCATACGCTTTGTTATTTACTCGATCTGCCCGATCGCCTCATTAAACTCATCAAGTGACATCCATTGGATGCCGACTGAGCCCTTAGTGGCTTGACGTAAGTAAACCTCATCTTTGGTTCCTGGCAGATACAAGTGAATAAACATACTTTCCTTATCACCGTGCTTTCTCACAACTCTTCCGAGCTGCTGAGTGTAAACAGTCTTGCTTTTGTTTCTTGACACTGATACTCCCAGCTCTGCAGCCGGGAAGTCAAAGCCTTCGTTAAGGGCCTTGGCTGAACATACAACGTCAAT
>JAAOYH010000075.1 GCA_018221245.1 Candidatus Woesearchaeota archaeon | reverse complement strand
TGCTGAAAGATTATCCTGCTCCAACCTTTAGCCTCTTCATAGGTCTTATCTTGGCGAGTGCCTGGTTCATCTGGAAAAACATTGATGAGTTCAGTCCCGTAGCGATATTTACATGTATCATAGGAGGTATGATGGGCATCCTGATATCTCTCGTGCCCATATCTGCAGAAGGTGGTCAGACTCTGGTCAGCGTATTCTTCCTCGGAGTGGTCTCAATCTGCGCGATGCTTCTCCCAGGCATCTCAGGTAGCTATATACTCCTCATGTTTGGACACTATGAATACATTATCGGAGCACTCCACGACTTGAATCTGCAGATCCTCGGAGTATTTGCCGTTGGGGCAACCATAGGACTTCTGCTGTTCAGCAGGTTGATATCTTGGATGCTTCGTCAAGTGAAGAATGAGACTTTCGCGTTTCTTATGGGGCTTATGCTCGGAGCGCTCACTAGACCAGGACAAGAAGTACTTGCAGAACTCCACACTACCACTGTCTTCGCGTTCTCACTATTCTTCCTATTGCTAGGAATTATCCTAGTGCTCTGGCTAGAAAGATTCTCTGAAAAAGGAAACAATGAGCTCTGGGTCTAACCCTTCACGTAAGCTTTTGTTATAGTTATTGAATCTCTTGGCCAGTCCTGATGCTGTCCTTTGGGAACAGTCTTAGCCTGGACGATATCATCCACAACATTCATTCCTACTGTTACTTCTCCGAACACGGCATATCCTGGATTCCTAGGAGCGAAATCGAGCATGGCGTTGTCAGCTACGTTGATGAAGAACTGTGATGTAGCAGAGTCAGGCACCATCGTGCGCGCCATTGCTATCGTGCCACGCTTGTTGGCGAGTCCGTTCTCTGACTCTAAGATTATGGGGTCATGTGTCGGCTTCTGGACCGCGTCCTCAGTGAAGCCTCCTCCTTGGATCATGAAACCTACGATGACCCTATGGAAAACTGTGTCGTCATAGTGACCTTCGTTGACGTATGTCAAGAAGTTTTTTACAGTCACTGGTGCTTTTCCGGGGTTGAGCTTGATCTCAATATTGCCTTTCGTTGTCTCCAGCACGACAGTGTCGCCTTCTATGGCTGGAGTTGTTGGTGTCTCTGGTGTTTCTTGTGATTGTGTGTCTTCTGGCATAATCTCACCTGTACAGGATATTAGGAAAACAAGAAGTGTTAGTAGTATGAGCGATTTCATTTGAACTTTTCCTCCACTACATCTGCCAAAGCACCCATGTAAGTACGACGCAAATTAGCTCTCAGGGTGTCAGAGTATGGAAAATAAAGTTTGGGATGGCATATATCTGAAAGTTCATCTAATTCGTCTTGAGAACAACCCAAAAACTGTATTGCAAACAGTTCTGCAACAGAACAATCTGCTTCTTCAACCCTGTCACAAGAACTAGTATATTCCCTTACTTTGTTCACAAAGTACGCAGAGATAGACTGCTGGGACAACAGATTAGTCCCGATCGTTCTTTCCAAAGATTCCATTTTAATCTATATACCTCCCAACCAGTATACACAATTTCATTTGTAAGTTTCCTCAACCTGATTTGCTAAACTAGTTAGTCTATGTCGGGTGTATGTGTCATAACATTCAGAGTTTCTTTCTTCCATTCTCTCTTCGCTCATTGAGTGTCTACCTTCAACCACCATGCTCAGAATAATTTCTCTGTTAACATGTAGTCTGTCTCTAGCATAACTTATTGCGCCCATAAATTCAAAATGATTAAAAGGATATTCCGAGGCCATACGAGTACGAATAGCTCCAACCAAAAACTTTTCGTTCTTTATTCCCTCTAACAATCCCCTCTTTAAAATTTCGTCCAAACGCTCCATCTTAATCGTTATCCACCCTGGGAGCCAGGATGAACATGAGGTCCATCTTGTCGACTACCTTGTACTCTACCTTTAGAGGGTAGTCCCTGCTGAAGCTTATCTCAACATTGTCTGAGAGCTTTCCGCCAGGAATCATACGCTTGAGGTATTCGATGCTGTACTTGCTTCCTGTATCCGCAGGGCCTTTAATTTTCGTGGTATCGTCCTTCGGAATCTCCACATTTGCCTGACTAAGGTCAGATGAAGAGCTCACTATGAACGTGTCCTTCCCAACAGCTAGCACAACTGACTCGCCTACGATGTCCGCATCCTCGATCGCCTCGGCAAATCTTTCAGATGAAGTGGTTATCTCTACGGTGAAGTTCAGCTCGGGGATTTTCTGCTCTCTCTCGTCCACATCTATTATGGGAATGAGGAACTCTCTCTTGCTAGTGCCCTTGAGAGTTATCTTGAACTTGTTATCCTCGACTTCCAGAGTCATAGTATCAGAGGGCTTGACCCTTCTCAGGACGCCCTTGAAATCATTCAGGTTGATACTCACTGTGGTATCTTCCTTGACCTCGTACTCGACGAAAGCGCTCGACAAGAGCTTGAATACAACCATCGCCACATTGGCGGGATCCATAGCTACGAGTTCTAAGGCATTCTTCGTCACCTTGAACCGGACCTCTGTCACAAGGTCAGCGATAATTGCAGTAGAATCTTTGATAAGTTTAGTTTCAGCCAGCGTCAGCTTCATGTGTTCACCTTTCAGTACGGTCTCAACCATAGCGCATCCCCTTTGACGTCGAGAACGGCCAGAGGTTTATATTAGTTGCGTTGCTTGTCCCGAATGGGCTTTTCTCTGAGAATTTGAACTGGGTCAGCTTCCTCTTCAGGCTCTGAGAATACAGGAACATATTTGTCATTCTGTGACACGCTATCCTTGATGACTTCCTGTGTCGCATAGACTTTGTTAACAGTATTCGGAATCTGCCCGAGCCAGGGCTTAGGATTTGTCTTTAGACGGGCTCTTTCGCGGATTATTTCTCCTGCAGGGCCTTTGATATCCCAAACTCCTTCGTTTGGATATGTTGGGCCTCTATATCCTGGATCCCCAGGCCAGGATGCGACACAGTACTGTTTGTTCTCTCCACTTGGCTCTTCACATTGTGCTCGGAGAGTGTATAGCATGATAGGCAGTGATTCTCCTGGGTGAACTCTTTCGATTCTATCTTCAGCAGTTTTTAGCGTCTCTGCTATGAACCATCCCTGTGCATTGTGGTCAGAGAAATCGTTCTTAGCGTAGTTCGTCTCTAGGATTGCAAGCGGCTTTGAACGCCCCATAGCAAGATGCTGATCAAGACGATCCAGGTATACGTCTTGTGATTCCGCGTATAAGTGGGTTGCGTAGATATCCACCAAACCTAGTCCGCCATCCATGATGAATTCATTTCCTTGCTGATTTCCATCATCTGTACCGAATGGAGGTGCGTTGATGAGTTTGATATCTCGTCCGTACTCTTCGTTAATCCTGTCTACTATTTCTCTCGCTACAGGAAGATATTCGCGGACATATTGTGTGCTTGGAACGTTGCTGAAATTAAACGTCTCAATCATGTACTGAACATTGATAATCCACGGATATGAGAGAAGCGTATCCTCGAGCTTAGACCCTAGCTTGTATGGATCCGGTCTACTATCTGGACCGTCATTGATACCATCATCAACAACGACCACAATGCGCTCAGGTTCCAAAACGTATGGTATCATGTCCATGTATGGATCAATATCGGGAACTTCCCAGAACTGTGGATCGTTAGGAGAAAAATTGTATTGCGGTGCTGTTGCGATTCGGCCACCACAGAGACCCTCTCCGTACTCAAAGAAGAATGGCATTTCCATCTGAGCACAACCTGGGCCACAGTTGTGAATGTTAATACCTAGACAATCAGGACCGAGTCCTGCAGGTGCACTCACAATATTTCCATTTGCATCCGTGAAGGATAACCATGAAGGACGCATCCTGTCCTTCTTCGAACCGAATCGTTTCATCACACTAAGGGAATATGTTCCATCTCCTGTGGGATCTATCTCGCCCTTGACTTGGAATTGACCTATCTTCACATTTCCAAAGAGTAATGGGTTGATTTCTTCTGTCTGACTTCGGTCCATGCCGTGAATTCTAGAACTCGCTCCGACGCCAAACTGGCCGAGCTTTCCTGAGTATGTTAGTAATAAACTTCCTCTCTTGTCAATCTCGCTTCCTGCTTCCTCTAAGCCTGCACGGATTCCAATCCAGTTGTCCTTAATCCGCACTTCGGTAGAAAGTGCACCTCCAAGAGAAGCATATGTGCCAGTTATATTCATCATTTCTGTATTGGTTCCTTCTCCAAAGACTCCTAACCCGAGTTTGACTCTGTTTGCAATTCGTTTTTGACCATCGATAAGGAATCGTGTATCAAAGAACTTGAGATCTCCAAACTGGAGTTGTCTTGTTTGGAAATTTGCATTTCCTGTGAATGATTCGAGGTTCGCGCCTCCAAATATACTGTACTCTGTGAACGTATCTGGGTCTTCTAGTCCCCTGATGAACTGTTCGCCTGAATCGAATCCTCCTCCGATATTCCAGTTCTTTCCAGAATACCTGAGTCTTGCGCCAACACTGTCCTGCACGACATCTTCTCCCATATTCTTGTCCGTTGAGAGCTTTTGACCGAGCAATCTTGTTCTTGCAATCGGAGTTAGTAATTCTCGCGCAGTCCTTCTTGTGTCGTAATTGGATTTCTGAGATCCTTGAAGTGTGAATTCGAGATTTTTTCTTTTGAGGAAAATTCTTCCATGTGCTTGAGCGGCATTCTCTGCTCCTTCAAAATTGAAGCGGTCTGCCGTAAGATCTGCAGTGCCACCCGTCACCTGGGCACCCATACTCATTTTGTCACTTTGACGTTCCCATTCGATGCTGGCGAGTCCCCCAACATCTGTGAGTCGGGAGATTGCAGTGAATTCATTTCTTCCTAATTTTGTAGCTGCTCCTATACCGTAGAGTTCATGTGTGACATCTGTGTAGCGCTCGTCAATGGATGTGTATCCCATGAGAACGTTCCAGTTTCCGAAGCTTGCATCAACACCGAGGTGCGTATAAGGATCACGTCGGGAGTGAGAGACGCGTTTACCGGTGAGGTCGAAGCCTTCATCTTTCGTGAATGTGACGTCAGCTTTAGCTTTTTCACCCGTAAAACTGAAGCCCCCGTTGAGAGAAAAATCTCCTGCCATTCCCCTAGTAAAGTTTAGTTTGAAATCTTGATTGTCAAACGGAGAGAAGATCCATTGCAAACTCGCAGGAACTCCTCCTGCAGACGGTGCTGCCGATAATGAGAATGTCTGGTCTCCTAGAGTTTTCGAGAAGCTAAGAGGGAGACTCTGGGCTTTCGCCACTCCAACAAAGCCGAGTGCTCCTATTGCAGCTGTTGCAAGCCCTTTCTTGAGCTTTCCCTTTAACATTCCCGTCGGTAGCGAGAGTTAATTTATAAGCGTATCTACTGTTCAGGAGTAACTAACTGAAGATACCTACAAACCATCTCCACATCCGCACTATGAAGTTGGGCTTCTTTACAGTATCCTCGGGAACCACATCAAGAGAAGGAGCATCAATCTGCTCCTCGACAACGGGCTCTGCTATGAGGACCGGCTCGGGCTCGATTATTTCCTCAACAATCACTTCATCCTCTATTTCAGGTAGTTCTACAGGCTCGTCCTCTTCCATAAGCTCCGACTTCTCCTGAGGAACCAGAGTCACGTCAAAGCCCTGATCTCTCAAGTAGATACTTGAGGCCTCAGTGAGCCTATCATAAGATGATGCTGTCGGGAAAAGTATCTCCACAGCATCGCCTCTAAAAGTCACAGCAAACACGTCGCCATCTCTGAAAGCTATCTCGTCGCGGGCATCCTCCTCTAGCTTCGACTCAAACGTAACACCTAATGTGGCTTTCATGCTGGCCGCGTAGTCGATGCCGTGGATAACGTCTATTGCAGTGCCTTCTTCCTCGACGACAATCCAGTAATCGAGAGCAACTGCTGAAGTCATAGTAAAAAGAAAAATCAAGAGTATGATTGCAAATTTCATAAACTCTCAAAACCTATGCTCTTGATAAAAGTTTCTGATATCACGCTAGCTTGACACTCTGTCCATTATACAGAACATGCACTTTTTCAGGCTTGTACTTCAGGTCGTATACTGCTAGCTCTTTCATCGCGCCTAGCTGTTTCATACCACCGTGCACAGGAATCAGGTGCTCTGGTTTCATCCAAGTGAGAAGATCCCTATGATCCTCGCGAGCTCCGTGCCCTGATACGTGTATGTCAGAGAATATTCTGATACGATTATGTTTTAGATGATCGTCTAGCTTCTTCCTGTTTTCTATGTTGACGTCCACAGGGATTGTCTTGCTGCTGAACACGACAATATCATCGCGTTTCAGTCTTAGTAGCCCTGTGTTAAGAGTTCTGGACAATACCGCCTTTGGCTCTCCCTGGTGGCCAGTCATGACCATCAAGTACTTGCTGTAGTCTCGCGTATCTTTCAACCAAGAATCTATTTTTACCCTGTAAGGTATTACATTCACGTCCGAGAAGTCAGCGACTCCTGCCTGTTCCGATGCGTGAACGTATTTTGCTAGAGATCTTCCTAGGAAGACAACCTTTCTACCCATCTTCTGGCCCAGTTTTGTGATTGTTTTCAATCTCGCTATGTGCGAGGCGAAAGTCGTTATTACAACTGCCCTCCCATCTGTGTCTGTGTTCAGTAGCTGATCATACAGCATCTGCTGTGCAATCTTCTCGGACTGTGCTTTCATCTCTTTGTCTGCGTATAGGCAGTCGACTATTAGGCACTTAATGCCCTTGAGCTCCTTTATTCTTGCAATGTTGCTCTTTGGTCCCATTGTTGGGGACGCGTCAAACTTGAAATCGTTAAGGTAAGCTACACTTCCTTCTTTTGTGTGAACAATTATTCCAACGGTTTGAGGAATACTGTGAGTCATGTAGATGAACTCTATCTCTATTTTTCTAGTCAGCTTGAACCTGCAGTTCACAGGATGGCTTTCCAGCTTGTTCTTTATGGGTTTCCTGTCCCTATCTGTCAGATTCCTGATTACTTCACAAGTCATCTTTGTTGCGTGTATATCTGCATCAAATCTGTTTGCTAAGAAAGGAATTGCTCCTGCGTGGTCTAAGTGTCCGTGGCTAATACAAATACCTACCACGTGCTTTTTGAGATCCTTTAGGATATTTATGTCCGGGGCGGCTCCGCCCTCTATCAGTTTCTTTCCTGATATATTTTCTATGTCATCTGATTCTGTGAGCTCGATGTAATGGTCCATCATTAGACCTAAGTCTAGTATGACGATTTCGTCATCGTGCTTTACGGCCACACAGTTGCGGCCAATTTCTGAAAATCCCCCTATGGGGATTACTTCTAATGTCATTTTTCACCTTTTAATTACGATAGAACTTCTAGTGCTTTAAATATACTCTGTGCATTCTTCGATGTTCATTTGTAGCAAGCGTAGACCACATTTTTCACTACCCTTCCTCCGACTATCGAACGGGCATACTCGTTTTGGGGATGGTCATAATTGCGAACTACGCAATCAAGTAACTCAAAGAGTGCTTCTCGGGCTTCATCTCCACCCTCGCACTCTGTGTATTTCTCTATCTTTGCATCCGAAGGGAGGTGGGTTTTATCTCGAGGAACTATCCTGCTGAGGACGGATTTCTCTGGACCTTCCCCCACAATAAACATCTCAGTTACTATATTCTTTGCTAAAAGTCTATTCATTCTTCACTTAAAGTGCAATAACATATATATAAAGTTTTCTAATGTTACCACTGTTCAGGGACTTCTTTCTATGTTAATTGTTCCCGTCAATGTCGGTATATTTATATGTCGGGTTCTGGTCAAGAACTTCATGAAAGTAACTCCCTGGGAAGTCTCCGGCGATGTCGACTACGAGAAGCTCACCAAAGA
>JAAOYH010000074.1 GCA_018221245.1 Candidatus Woesearchaeota archaeon | reverse complement strand
TCTCGGACATAGTTCGACCTTCCTGACCTCCTACCTGTGTAGACATAATCTAGGAAGGGGATTAATTTCAAGAGTAACGCATCAATATACTTCTTAGCCTCTTTGATCGGAACTCCATACTTCAAACACTGTCGAGCTAACTCCATCAACGGGCTCCGAATCATATCCCCAAAATCAAGTTCGGGTATGTGGTTGTGCATAACGGGGTAAAATGGTGTCTTCTTCGAACCGTGATAACAATACCCTGGCTTTCCATTGCTCTTCTCGTATTGAACGGGTTTTGGAAAACTGAATCTGGCCTTGATAAAATCTCGTAACCTACCCCCTGCATAATCCCAAAGAATATTCAGATACCTCTTGTTTCCCTCTTCGCGTTTCACACGTTTCGTTTCAGTGTTGCCATATTTGACAGAGGTCTTCAACAGAATCCGAGAGAAACTTCTTCGGATACTATGTTCTACTTTGAGTAATACCGAAGCATCTGGGGAACCTTGCTCTAGTGTTTCCGAATATTTTTTCTTTGCTTCTTTCCATACCCTTACCATTCCTTTGATCCGTTTCCCCTCTCCAAAGTACAATGGTCCTGCTTTGCCTGTAGCCCTATCTCTCGCTAATGCTAGTGTGATAGCCATAGCCATCCTGAATGCTGTTGTTAGAATCCTTGAAGGGTTTCGAGGGTACTTGGAATTAGTCACATCTAAATATCACTCTTGTATATAATAAAACCTTCGGGTAATTCGACTACTCGAAATTATGAATTTACCCCAATATAATCAATCAAAACAACGAAATCGAATATCAGTCTTAATAGATTTATATATCAATTACAATACATAGATACGAGGTTAAATCTCTCTTCTTGAACTAGAAGGGGAGTGGAACTCAACTGACTAGAAATAGGTCAGAGATTTATATATCAAAAGGCGAAAGATAATGGCTCGTTCCAAAGGTGTGACAATCTCGGTGAAGGTTCCCATAAAATGGGATGCAATGACCGAGAGGACTAGGCAAAGACTAAGACAGACCGTTGGACGGGACACTAGAGTGATTCGTGCATTTCTTGGAATAATTGAACAACATGAAACCGCGTTACTAACAGGTAAGAACCTAGATAGAATCGACGACGGAAGATTGGATCAATTGACCTTAACAGCGTTAAAGGTCAAGAGAGGACAAAAGCAACGTCTTTCTGTTCCACATAACTTCAAGGTTCAATTTTCGCGAATATCTCAAAACGAGATGACTGAATGTCGTCAGACTGCTGTAGCGAGTTATGAGAGCTATCTCAAACTCCGTAGGAAAAAAGGGCGCAATACATCCAGACCAATCTCTGTCAATGGAACACGAAGGATACCAAGATGGATTTTCTCTCGGAGGTTTAGACTTGTGGAAAACGAAACCTCCATTTCTAAGTGGTGGCTTGATATTCGTGATGCCTTAGACTCTGTAAAAGAAGGAAGGGTTCATCATGATAGATTGACTATCCCACTAAAGATTTCCCCATTCCATTTGAATCAGATAAGACGCGGTGAGGTGAAAGCTCTACAAATCTTTACTGATAGAACGCGTAAATGGTGGGTATCTCTTGCAGTTAGGATTGCAATTGACGATGCTCAAAATGAATCACGTCCTGTAGCTATACTTGGAATCGATTTAGGAATCGAGAAAGCTGCATGTTCAACACTTCTCACTTCGGATAAGACAAGGGAAACCAGATACTTCGTCCAGAAGGAGAAGGTCAAGAGCATTAAGAAGTACGATAGACTTGTCGCAGATCTACAAAGAGAAATGCACACTCGGAGGAATAACGGATTTGAGTTTGATGAGGTTTCTGGAAAACTCCGTCAGATGAAATCCAAGAGGGAGAATATTGCAAAGGAGTATGACAGAGTGTTAGTCTGTCAACTCTTAGAGCATATCTCAGAATTATCGAAGAGATACAAGCTCTATATTGCCATTGGTCGCCTGAAGAATATACGTGTGCGTGCGAAGCGAGGAAACTACCAAGGGAGAAGGTTCAGGGGTATGATTCACTCCTGGGCTTTTACTCGGATAACTAACAGTCTGAAACATGGTCTTGCCCAGCTTGGATGGAAAGTTGATGGGGCTGACCCAAGGTTCAGGGCAGTCCCTGAACAGTGGACCTCTATCATGTGTTGGAAATGTGGGTCTAAAGGTAAGAGACCCAAACAGAACTACTTCCATTGTCCATCTTGTGGACAGAAGATTAATGCTGACAGAAATGGTAGTATCAATATTGCAGCACGCCTACTTACGCTCACAAAGTCATTGCACAATGTGAGAGGACTAGGCCTGTGGACTAGGACCCTTGAACGGGTCCGACGTGCGCGACCGAAAGCCCGAAAGAAGAAGCCTTCTTCCAAAGGGAAGTCCTTACTCTCCAAGAAAGGGACTCCATCAAGTCCCGGAGAGTCCGCGGCTGTTCACTTTGCTCAGTCGAGCCTCCTCAGTTTCGGTGACGGAACTAAGGTGAGTGATAATGACCCCGCCGTGGGAAGAACTGTGAAAACCCTCTCTGT
>JAAOYH010000073.1 GCA_018221245.1 Candidatus Woesearchaeota archaeon | reverse complement strand
TGTTGGAAACGGTAGAGAGGATGCCGTTCGGGATGGGGAAGAATCTATTGCTAGATGTTCTGACAGGCTCCAAAGATAACGAGACTGTGATGAGGCATCGTCTTGACAGGGAACAGCTCTTTGGTTGTCTTTCAGGGTTCTCAAAGGATGAGGTATCCCAGATGCTTTCCAGGATGAGGGTTAACGGACTCGTCGAACAACGGGCTGTCCCTGGGAAATCATACTACAAGGTCTTCAGGCTCACCCAGAAAGGGAAGGAGGAACTCAGGAACCCCAAATTAGACAAGAAGAGGCTCGAGGCGACCTTCGAGGCCACTCCACTCACAGAGGAGGACAAACTGATATTCAGCGCGTTTGACTTCTTCTTAAAAGATTATTCTGAAGAACAAAATCAGGCGATCGTTAGTAGATCTCAGCGTGTTCTATGTGTGGCGGGCGCTGGCTCTGGCAAGACGACAGTCTTGACAAAGAGGATAGAGTTCTTGGTGAGCTTCTGTGACGTGGACAGGAACGAGGTGTTGGCCATAACATTCACTAGAAAAGCACGCGAGGAGATGCAAAGAAGATTGGGAGGGGGTATCCAGGTGGAGACCTTCAATAGCTTCTGCGAGAGGACCTTATCCAAACAAGGATACAAGCTCTACGGGAAACCAGTCAGGATGCTGCATTACAGAGACAGGATAAGATTACTTCACCACGCGCTCAAGAAACTAGGCATTCCGATAGAGAACATAATCAGCAGGTACTTCACGACAAGACAGAAGAAGGACATGCAGAGAGATGAATTAACGAGAATTCTGATGCACGATATCTTCAGCATCCTCGACTACTACGCGAACAACAACGAACGGTTGCGAGATTTCTCGAATGGTGACCCTAACGCGAAGATGATACATACAATATGTCGCTCAATAAGAGATGAGATGAGGGAAGCAGGATTAAGAGATTACTCAGATCAACTCACTGACGCATTACGTTTGTTTGCTAAACATCCTGAGCTTATTCCTCAGTACGATCACATCCTCGTGGATGAGTACCAGGACGTGAACAAGGTGCAGAAGGAGCTCTTAGATATTCTGGCTCCCAAAAATCTTTTCGTTGTAGGAGATCCAAGACAGAGCATCTTTGGATGGCGCGGCTCCCGTGTTCGATTCATAATTGATTTCCCCGACAAGGATTGCCAGACAGTCATATTATCAGATAATTACAGGAGCAAAGAAGAGATAGTATCTCTTGCTAACAATTGTATAAAGCCATTGAACCTACCAGATATGGAATCGAAGGCAGGTTCTGAAGGAAAAGGTTTCCTGAGAAGTTTCAAGTCTGAATCGGATGAGGCTCAGTTCATAGCGGAGAAGATAAATTCCTTAGGAGTTCCAAAAGAGGAGATATTCATCCTCACCAGAACTAACAGGCAGCTCGATGTGATAGCCCAGGTACTGAAGGCCAAGAACATACCGCACATAGTAAGACAGGACGAATCTTACAGGTTGACTGAGGCGCGAGAGGGAGAGGTTACGCTATCTACAGTGCACGCGATCAAGGGTCTGGAGGCAGACGTGGTTTTTGTGGCTGGAGTGAACAGCCAGAGCTTCCCCTGCGTCGCTTCGGATCACGCTATCTTAGAACTGGTAAAACGAGAGGAGCATGACAGGGAACAGGAAGAGCTGCGACTACTTTATGTGGCTATCACTCGTGCTAAGAAAGAGGTTCATCTATCCTATGTAGGAACTGTCTCACGTTTTGTCACGAACACGATGAAGAAACAACTAGGTGTTTCTTATGATGAATCTCTCTCGAAGGCTTGGAAATCTCAAGGAGAGTCAGGTGATCTCTTCCAGAAGCTCAGGCAGTGGCGCTCGGAAAAGAGCAGAGCTGCAGGTATCCCTCCCTATATGATATTTCCAGACAAGACTTTGCTCGCTCTTGCGCGCGAAAAACCAGGGAGCATCGCTGAACTTCACTCCATAGATGGGATAGGTCCTGTGAAGGCTCGTAAGTATGGTGAGGAGTTGCTGGAGCAGGTTCGTAACGCTTAAAAATCTCACACAGTTCTTCCAAGATATACGGTCGTGGTGTAATGGTAGCACTTGAGCTTCCCAAGCTTACAGTTCGGGTTCAAATCCCGGCGGCCGTATTAGAAAGCAATCATTATTAACCACATTCTATTCATCTAGTACATGGTCCTCTTCAACCATCTCTTCGGTAACAGCAAAAACTTGGCGAAAGAGCTGATTATGGACGACAATAAGAGACTAGTTCTTTGGAAAAAACTGATGCATGATTATGAAGAAAGAGAAAAATTATCAAAACATTTCAATCACCATAATGTGGAAACCGCATTGAAGGATTTTGAAGCAACAGAAAAAGTATTGGCAAAAATAGAAGCTTTGATCCCTCAGGACTTAGTCACTATCGATGATGAGGAGAAAACTGACGAAGAGATCCTGGCTGATTTGAAAAGTGTAAAAATTAGGAACGATATTGAAAACCTATCTTTCACTATTAGAGATGCGAAAGAAAAACAAGCTCATATCATTGAACTCTTCCACGAAATCTTACGTGTACTAAAGACTGAATTGAAGATAATTAGAATAATCCGCAAAAATCCTCCTAACATTCGTGATCTTATGCTTCAACTTTTTGAACTTATTTATCGTAGAGAAGAATATCTTTACATGATATTCCAGAAAAGGTACTATTATGAGGAAAGTTATCACATCCATGATTATGTAACAAAGATTGCGAATGCAATTCTTCTAGAAGAAAAAATCGAAGAAGAGAAGGAAACTGATGCGGAAAAGTTCGCAAGAGAAATGGAAAGCGAAATGATGAAACATATGAGTTCATATGAATCGGAGCATGAATACAGAGTTCTAGGAGAGGAGATTTTCCTCAAACTTGCTGAGATGTCGGGGGCTCCATCTACAGATATTCTAAAAGGCATAAATCGCATGGAAGCGTTTATGGCAAAAGATGAGCTCATGAGTAAATTGATAAGTAAAT
>JAAOYH010000072.1 GCA_018221245.1 Candidatus Woesearchaeota archaeon | reverse complement strand
GAGAGGAACGCGTAAGGTCTTCAAGGAGAAGATTCCTGGTGCGGCAAAGAAGGTCGTTTCAGGTCCTGGCAGATACTTCAAGCGTAAGAGAGAACTGAAGAGGTTCAAAAAGCAGGTTGCAGAGGAGGTCAAGGCACGCATGAGTGAATTTGCAGATATAGGTTCGCACCCAGGAGGTATGTCTGGCACGATAACTGATGTGGACCTATCGGACTCTCCTAAAGAACACGTCTCATTCCGTGTGGAGAAGGAGACTGATTTCGCACCTGACGAACCTCAGAAGAAATAGTTATTTTTGCATGTCCTTTAGAAAAAACTGCAAGCAGTCTATGGCATCGAAACGGGCTTTCTGCCTGATACTGGTGCCGAAGTAGAGCACAAATGGTGCGTTATCTGATACGTCGGTGTGGCAGACCGGGCACACTTTTTGAGGTATGTCTAGTTCTGCTATCCTGTCATTGAGCACCTTTTGGAGGTTACCTTCTTCCACATCTCGTTTTATCAATTCTATATCTTTGGCAGGAAGGCTTCTTATGAGCTCAGCAAGCCTGTTCATTGCCATACCTCTTGGAAGCGTCCTTGGGGATCATGAAGCAGGTGGTATGTTTTCTTGAACATCTCAAAGTGTTGTTCGCCTTTTGAGAGTCCTTCTTTGACTTCTTCTATGGAGTGGGTCCATGCTATGAACTTCCATTTTTTGCCTTCTGCTGCTGTTTCTATTTTGGAATATTCTTTTCTTATCTTATCGACATCTTCTGTGAGAAGAAGTAATTCTATGTCTTGGGAAGATATGGATTTCACAGCTATGGAGCATTTCTTCAAGAGCTCTTCTTCGGTGAGCATGAGCTTCAAAATAGGTATCTGGGCATCGGAAGTTTTCATTGTTAGAACGCTCAATAGAAGGGCCTGAGACTCGTTGGGGGTGAACATTGTCTGTACTGCTTGGCCCTCCCGCGCGAGCGCGAGATGTGCTACTGGTCTTTTGATTCTGTAAAGCTGTCTTGGTTTGCCAACTCCTGATCGGAGTTCTTTGTCTTGGGTTATCACATCGTATGCTGCCAGTAGCTGTAGTTGCTGCGTGATGTTCGGCATGCTGCCTCCTGTCCGCTTTGCTATATCTGTCGCTGAGGCATGTCCCTGACTTATCGCAGTTAGTATCTCCCAACGGGACTTCTGAAGAATTTTGGAGCCGACCATCGTTGTATTTATCCACGCCATACTATATAAATATTTCTATATTTTTTCACATAATAAGTTTCAAATTTACTAAGTTTTTGATTTAATAAGGGCTTATCTTGTATTTTTAGACGAACTTCTCGTCGCTAAAACCGAAACCTTATAAAGCCACATCTTCCACTTGAACATAACTGCCCGGACAGGGGGGGAAAGTGGTGAGAGTACTAATGCTAGGGTGGGAGTTCCCACCATACTTCGTGGGAGGCGTTGGCACAGTGTGCTACGAGCTAACTAGAGGTCTAGCAAGGAAGGGGGTGGAGGTAACCTACGTTATGCCGCATGGACCTGAACAAGCTCAAGGAGACCACGTAAGGCTTCTCGTTGCCGATCGAGAGATGTCTCGATTAGGTGTGAAATCAAAGAGAATTAAGAGCACACTTCTAGCGTACGAAAGCCAAGAAGAATATCTCTGGCGCTTCAACAGACTTTTCGGAAACACACTAATGTCAAAGTCGAGCAAGAAACTCTATGGTGATGACCTTCTGCAAGAAGTGTACAGGTTTGCAGATGCAGTGGTGGCTCTTGTATCGGAAGAAGAGTTCGATGTAATCCACGCGCACGACTGGACAACGATTCCTGCAGCGCTCGCGTTGGGGAAAGTCACAGGTAAACCCGTAGTCCTGCATGTTCACATTACAGAGTTCGACAAGTCAGGAGGCGAGCACGCAGATCCTGAGGTTTACAAAATAGAGTACGAAGGATTCCATGCCGCAGACATAGTTATCCCTGTAAGCAACTTCGTTAAGAGGCGATTGATGAATCAGTATTACGTTCCAGAGAACAAGATACGCGTAGTTCACAATAGTGTAGAGTTCGATCACAAGCAGCTCGAAATGACCCGCGAGAGGTTAGGAGATAATGACAAGCTAGTACTCTTCTTGGGCAGGATAACTCTTCAGAAAGGACCTGACTACTTCATGGAAGCAGCCAGAAAGGTCTGTCTGATGATGCCCAACGTGAAGTTCATAATGGCAGGAACAGGCGATATGTTGCCTCGCATGGTAGAAAGGGCCGCAGACCTAGGCCTTGGCCACAAATTCATCTTTACAGGTTTCGTCTCCCGAGATGAAGGCGACAGGCTCTACAGGATGGCAGACCTCTTCGTCATGCCTTCAGTGAGTGAACCTTTTGGGATAGTGCCCCTTGAGGCGATGCGCCAGGGCACCCCTGTGATAGTCAGTAAGCAATCAGGAGTATCTGAAGTAATCAAGCACGCCCTGAAGGTCGACTTCTGGGATACTGATGATACAGCGAGCAAGATAGTTGCGTCTCTCACCTACAGTGAGCTTCATGGAGAGCTGAAGTACCAAGGTACAATGGAAGTCCAGAGCTTCACTTGGGATACGCCAGCAGAGCACTGCATCAAGATCTACGAAGAGGCAATGAGGGCAAGAGCATGGTAGCGATATGTTTCTATTTCCAGGTACACCAACCTTATAGGCTGCGCAATTACAGCGTTTTTGATATAGGCAGGAAGACAGACTATTTTGATGACAATAAGAACCGTGAAGTTCTCAGAAAAGTCGGGAGGAAGTGCTATCTTCCCACTAACAACGTCCTTTTAGACCTCATAAAACACCACCCTGAGTTCAAGGCCACATTTTGCATCAGCGGAGTCTGCCTAGAGCAGATGCGAGACTACATGCCTGAAGTCCTGGAATCCTTCAAGACTCTGGCAGCCACAGGGAGGGTAGAGTTTCTTGCAGAGACATACTACCACAGCCTCTCTTTCCTTTATGACAAGGAGGAGTTCGAGTCCCAGGTGACTAAGCACACAGAACTAATCCAAGAGTTATTTGGCCAGACTCCCAAGGTGTTTAGGAACACCGAGCTGATTTACAACAACGAACTTGCCAATCATGTAGAAGGAATGGGCTTTAACGCAATACTTTCTGAAGGGTGGGATCCTGTTCTAGGATGGAGAAGCCCAAACTTTGTATACAAGAGTAAGACCACGAACAACCTGAAGCTTCTGATGAAGAATTACAAGCTCTCTGATGACGTCGCGTTTAGATTCAGCAACAAGAGCTGGAACGAGTGGCCACTCACTGTAGAGAAGTACGTGGACTGGCTCAACTCGAATAATGGCAACGGAGAGGTCATCAACCTCTTTATGGATTACGAGACATTCGGCGAGCACCAATGGGAAGATACAGGCATCTTCGACTTCTTAAGAGCACTCCCTCACGAGTTCCTTAAGCATCCTGACAACTCGTTTGTCACGGTCAGTGAAGCAGTTACAAACTTCCCTGTAAGGGATGAAGTAGACATGCATCATTACGTATCCTGGGCGGATTTGGAAAGAGATCTGTCTGCTTGGCTCGGCAACAGCATGCAGCAAGGCGCCATAAGAGAGCTCTACAAGCTCGGTGAGGCAGTGAAGGAGACAGGTGATGAAGAACTCACAGAGAGATGGAGACGCCTGACAACATCAGACCACTTCTACTACATGTGTACGAAATGGTTTGCCGACGGAGATGTCCACAAATACTTCAATCCTTATGATAGTCCATACGAGGCGTACATAGCATTTATGAATGTCCTGAATGACATTGCTATAAGGGCAAAGGTAAAACTTTCCCGTGATTTGACATTCAGGCCGGTTACGGCACAACCTAGCACACACGTGCTTCCGTACATGGATAAAGAAACTTCACGAGAGCAAACCTTATAAATGAAGGAACCTCG
>JAAOYH010000014.1 GCA_018221245.1 Candidatus Woesearchaeota archaeon | reverse complement strand
TTAGATAATAGAAAATCCAATCTTAGGGTGTGCTCTCAGCAACAAAACTGTTTTAATTCTAAAGGGCACAAGGATAGTGTATTAGGGGTTAAAGGTGTAACGAAAGTCGGTAATAAATTTAGGGCACAAATATGTGTTAAAGGGAATCATATTCACCTAGGGTATTATTTTTCAGTAGGTGAAGCAAGGGTGGTGCGTAGAAATGCTGAGAGGAAGTATTTTGGAGAGTATTCAAGAATTGTCAAACAGTAAACCCAAGAGGTTTGCGGAGGAAACAGTATGGAAAAGATGACTGCAAGAGAACGTATTAGCAAGGCGATAATCGGTATGCTTGACGAGTATCCGTTCTACTCTGACTTGCTGATTCGTGCCGAGATTAAGGAGTTGCCGAAGGAAGAACCGTGTCAAAGTATGGCGGTTGATTTGGAAGGCGACCTATATTATAGTGAGGAGTTCGTCGCAACACTTGACGATGATGAGTTGAACTTCGTTCTGCTTCACGAGTGTCTTCACAAAGTCTATCGGCACTTACCGAGGCTTGGCGACCGTGATGCGTTAGTGTGGAATATTGCTACCGATATAGTCATAGACTACGAGGTTGCTCACAAGATGAGTGGCGGATATCGTAGCAAGACACCGCCTAAAGGTCGTATCATCGCGGATCGTAACGGGACGATAGAGATTCCGAACCTTGGAATAAAGGTTGATAACATCGAGAAGAAGGCTGCGGACGAGATTTACGGCGAGATTTACCATAAGTGTCCGAAGTCTCCACCTAAGATGAAGTCTAAGCCGGGAGAGGGTAAAGGCGATGACAAAGACGACAAAGACAACCAAGACGGGCAAGGGCAAGGACAGCTAGGGAGAAACATTGACAACCACGACTACAAGACGCGCGACGGGAAGGCATACAAGAGCTTGACTGAGTTCGAGAAGGAACAGATACGCCAAGAAGCCAAAGAACAAGTGGTCGAGGCGGCGTTCCGTGCGAAGAAGCGAGGAAATCTTCCTGCGAACATCGAGCGTATGGTTGAGAAGCTCACGAGAGGAGAGGTGAATTGGCGTAGATATATCTGGAAGCACATCACAGCAGAGCTTCCGTTTGACTATGCGATGAGCCGTCCGAACAGAAGATACATCTCGCAAGGAATATATCTGCCCGGTATGAGGAAGGAGAGTGTAGAGATAGTTGCCTTCATCGACCTGTCGGGAAGTATTGACAGTCCTGAGAAGGACGCATTTGTGGCAGAGCTGTGCGGGGTAACTGACGCTCACCCGAACGTGAAGATGACGATAGTATCTCACGACAGTAAGATTCACGGAGTAACAGAACTGACTAAGGCGACGAAACAGCAGATATTAGAAGCTGATTATCGTGGCGGAGGCGGAACTGACCACAGACCGTGCTTTGAGTGGCTTGATGAGAACAAGCCTAACGTGCGGTTGGTATTGATATTCACTGACGGTCACACGGTGTTCCCTGATAAGGGTGCGGAAAGAATGCGTGATATCGTTTGGGTTATTACAAGGGACGGTGTTGATGAAGGGAGTATTCCTTTCGGAAACGTGGTGAAAATTGAGAACGCATAAGAGTAGCAAAATAAAATCAACGACAGAACGGATGTGCTATAAGCACACGGAGCAAAAGGTGAAAAAATGTTAAGAGCAAAAGTAAAAGACATTCCCACGTATGTTAAGATTGCGTGGAAACAAAGAAAGCCGATTTTCTTGTGGGGTAAGCCAGGAATCGGGAAATCAACAGCAGTAAAGCAGGCAGCGAAGGAGCTCGCCGAGGAACTTGGAGTGGATTTCAAGTGTATCGACGACCTTAGACTATCGCAATGCGATCCGACGGACTTAGGAGGACTTCCGTTCATGGTCGATGGTGTGATGGAGAAGGCGTATCCTGCTTGGGTTCCAACGGACGGACATGGTATTCTGTTCTTGGACGAGTTTCCACAAGCTCTTCCAGCAGTCCAGAGTGCGGCGTATCAGCTGGTTCTGGATAGGAAGTTGGGTGAGAGGAAGCTTGGTGAAGGTTGGGTTGTCGTGGCTGCGGGTAACCGTGCGAGCGACAAAGTAACCGTCTATGAGATGGACTCAGCACTCCAGAACAGATTTCCACTTCACTTGGAAGTCGAACAGCCTGACGAGAAGGAGTTGATGGATTATTTCAAGTCTATCGACAAGCCGAACGCACAGGTTGCTGGGTTCTTGAACTTCAAGCCAAGCAGGGTGTGGTACTTCGATGAGAAGTCCGCGGATCCCGCCTGGACAAGTCCGAGGAGTTGGGAGTTCTTAATCGACCTCGCAAAGGAAGTTGAACAGCACAAGGGTAGCACAGAGTATCTGCCTAAGTTCAAGCAACTCGCAGAAGGTTGTATTGGAGATGTTGTAGGACGTGAGCTTATTGCGTTCCTGAAACTCTCTGAACAAGTCGATATCGAGAAGCTTCTGAACAACCCTGGCGAGTTCAAGGACATTACCCGTCCTGATGTGAGGCACAGCGTTATCACAGAGATTGCAGATAGGTATGCGAAAGACAGGACGAAGTATGAGAAGAAGTGTATCGACTTCGTGTTCTCTATCGACGAAGCTGAGCTGACGTATATGGCTCTGAATGTCTTGACGAGTGTGAATCGCAACTTCATCGTGAAGGCGATGGCTGACAAGCGAGCTGACAGGTTGGCGGATTATATGGAGAGATTCATATGATTCGCAAAGGAACACTTGTGTGCTTCTCAGCAATCATTGACGGATACAACGCACCACTTTTCCAGATTCTTGGGAAAGTAGAAAAGTTAGAACGACGCAGCAGAAAGGACGACAATAAAATGTTTGTCTATCTTCAAGAGGTGTTTGGTTCTGATTACGCTGGTTGGCGTGGTAAGTATCCTAACGATATTCCGTTTGACTTGAGAAGGCGTTGGGAAATTACTGCTATCCGTCGTGTTGAGAAGTCAGAGCTTGCGAAGTTGAAACTCGAGCTTGAAGTTACGAAGCACGCGAGCGAGGTGTAGCGATGAATGAATCGACCGAATTAACACAAGCAGAGCAGGAACTCAATACATTCAGTGCGAAGCTGAAGTTTGGAGAGAAACTTGAGAAACCTGAGCCAATAAAAGAACAACAGATAGGGGGTGATACGAAACGTGTCAAAGGAATACTTGCTGAGCTGAACAAGATAGAGGAACGTCGCAAGAAGTTCATTGAGGAAATTGGCGACCACAAGAGTAAGAACGATGTGAATACTTTCGAGAGTCAGTTCAATGATATCTGTCGTTCTGCGTTGAAGAATATTGCACCGAAGTCTATGCCGATAGGCTCGAAGATGGTTAAATCGTCCTGGGGAGGTCAAGATTTCCGCATTGATTTCCGCATAGGTGCGCAAGGATTCCTTGTTAGGTCGGGTTACAGGAGTAGTCGTCGTCCAGAGTCGCAATCTATTTCGCGTCTTATGAATAACTACGCAAACACCAAGGCAGATATGGGGTGGGTTTTCGACCAAGCAATAGATGCGTTACGCAAAGGGAAGTTCAGGACGGCGAAGCGTTCGATTCCGAAGCTGAAGAATATGAAGAAACTCATCTGCGATAACTATGATTTATTGAAGGCTACGATGGCTTCGAACGTGTATTCCCAAGAGATAGACCTTGACATTGAAGGAAGCATAGTGTGTGAGAAACAATTCAACTTCCACCGGGCTTCATTGTGTAGCTCGCATTCGATGTATGTGAAGTTCGAGCGGGACATCAAGGCAGGAGGGCGTAGTAAATACGGTGGAATAGTGAATGAAGACAAAGTTGAAGAACACAAGGTGGGCATTGGGAATAGCACATATAAGTTTTCAACAACTGTTGCCTTTGCCTATGTCTCAGATAAGTTCCCTGAGTTGATGAAGGAACTCGGAGTTGCACAGGCAAAGCAGATTAAGGACATAGAGGATATTCTTGCGAGAATGCGTAAGGTGTTCGCAAAGGATATTCTGAAGATGAGAGTAACTATGGGGGTGAACAGATGAAACCAAGATGGACGAAGGTACATTTTGAGTTGCTCGCACGAGTTATCAGCAAGTTTGAACCTGAAGATGTGCGGAGGAGGATTGCGAAGGAGTTCATAATCGAGCTCCACGATAAGAATCCACAGTTCGATGACATAAGGTTCTACAATGCGTGTGCGGTTGGCGACTCCGAACGTGAGATGGTAGATTTGGAGGTAGATGATGGCTACGATTGAGATAGACCAAGATGAAGTCGATAAGATTCTCCAACTGTGCACGGATAGGAAGAATGAAGTGATGCGTAAGTTCTCTCGCTCATGGGCTGTTGAATATTTCGATGAGTTGGTATCAACAGTTCTTAAGCAGATGGATTTGCCAGAGGAGATAGATATCTGGAGAGATGATCGCCAGAACGCGTGGGGACTGCACAGGGGAAGGTTTTGGCAGAGGTATTACCAAGGGAAGAATCGTTCCCAGATGAGTGCCCATACAATGGTGGGGTACTTGAATGGAGATAGTAATGAACAACTGGAACGTTACCTATTGGCTATTGAGCAGTACGCATATAAATTTGGGAAGCTTGAGCAGATGAAGAAATTAACGGCTTCACTTAAAGAGTATGCGGAGATGGATACCAAAGGCGATTTCGATGGTAGTGATTTCGAATGGAAAAAGAAAGTTAGCATACCTGTCATCTCGTGTGATGCGGATTGGCAAGGAGTGAATGTGGAGAGTAGAACTCTTGACTTGGCGGCAGTGAATGATGGTAGTTGTTCCTTCTCTGATGTTGGTGACGACCATTCAGTAGACCTTGATGATACTTCCGACATTGAGACTGTTATTGTTCTTCTCCAGATTGGCGAGCAGAAAATAGCAAGTATGCTGAATGAGGCTGAGCAGTTCGCAGTTGAAAAGCTCAAACCATTACACGACTGGAAGGATCAGCTACGTAAGGTGTTCTCAAAAGAGATTCTCCAAGAGCGAATTATGAATGGGGTGAAAAATGGCGAAAGATAAAAATAAAATGCTGTGTGTAAACCCTAATTGTGGAAGAAATAATGTTGGGAAAGGAAAGCACACTTGTGATAAATGCGCAATTTTCAAGTGGGTTGAGTTTGTTTCATCTACAAAGAACTGTAGGTATGTGAGGTGTAGGGCGTGTAAGATGATGAATTCTGTGAAAGTGGATGATGATTTGAAGGATGAAGAAGATTACTTGGCTGATGGTAGGAGTTTTTGGAAGTATCACAAAAGCAGGTGCCCTAACAAAGCCAAGTTCAAGCTTCAGCTAGCTGTTGAGCGTCAAGCAGGTGCAGGTTTACCTGAGTCTTTTTTCAAAGAATTTTCACATAACCCGTCCTATTTTGAGAAGTTTCGTAAGATAGGAGATACTGGTAGTGAGTATCTGGACGCCAAGGAGGTGAAAAATGGCTGACCTATATGTGTGGAAGAAAGATATGATAGATGACTGTGAGAAGTTCATAGCTCAGACCGGCGAGAGAGTGTTCTCGGCAAGTGAAGCGAGAGAGTTCAAGAATTTCAAGAGGACGCTGAACAAAGCAAAGCTCGTGTGGAAGTCAGGAGGAGAACTTCCTGGCGAGGATATGTTAAGGTTGTATTGGCTATCGATGATAGCTAGGAGGATGCGAGATGAAGATGATGAAAAAAACAAATAACACGAAAGCAAAGAAGCCCAAGAAAGAAGTGAAGAAGGGTTTGACAAAGAAAGACGCTCAGAGATGGAGTGCGTATATCGGAGCCACCTGTTTGATAGTTGCGGTAATTGTTTCAGTTGCCTCGAGTATCTTGTGGATTATCGGTGTCTCTGCTCTGTTGCTGGCGTTCAGCGATAGACTAAAGCTTCCCAAGAAGAAGTGTTGCACGAGGTGCGGAAAATGATTATTGAGACTCGTGAAGCAGTAAAAGGGCACGTGCAACAATCGAAAGAAGATTGGTGGCTGTGTATATGTGGGAAAGAACATAAGGGATTCCCTTACGAATGTCCCACTCGCAAGGGAACTAGAGGTGGGGTGTATGACTGACGACAACAAAGAGAAGCTCATTATGGCTGCCCGCGGAGAGATGAAAGTAATCCGTTGTACTGCCTGTAATGACATCTGTTATGCTTCGGAGTGTGTGCGGATCTCAGAGCGAGACGATGAAGATATCTTCTGTTCTGAATCTTGTGCCCTTGATTATCTGACGACAGAGGAGTATGCTCACGAGCTTGTCGATGTGTATGGTGTTCTCGCCAAGAAGGGAGATGCGAAAGACTACGGATATGGTGATGAAGATGGGAACTGATGTTATTATGAAATGGAAAGGTGCAACGCCAGAGGATGTGCAGAAAGAGGAACACGCAATACTGCGTGCGGCTATATGGCAGATTCCTGAGAACGATGTCTTGAAACACACGTTGCCAAACGAGTGTTGGGATGAAGTCAAAGAGTTTCATCGTGTATATTTTGATGAGAAGTTCGAGGACGTCAAAGAGATTGCCGACGCTTACCTGCGCGGTGATGTAGAAAGGACTGCGTTCTCTGATTCTGGCGTAAGGAGATATAAGATTATGTCGGTGATGCTCGAGAATATGAAAAAGAAATTGCCCGAAAAGCCACCTGATAAGGTCGTTAAAATGGTAATTCAAATTGAGGACCCAACATGGGGAGTGATCCTTGGTCGCCCATTAACGGATGAGGAAATGAAGGTTGAACTGCCGACAACTTCAGAAGCTGACAGATGTTTGTGGATTCAAGACTTCTTAAAGTTCTGGGCTCTCGGTTGTAAGCTGGAGAAAGAAGGGAAGGAGCCTGAGGTGGTGATAGACCATTGAAGAAGGTTTTATATACAAGCATAAGTTACACAATGTAAATCAACAACACAACGGAAACACGGAGGAAAAATGGAAATCGAATTAAAAGGAATAAAAGTAACTGGTTCTCCTGCTGAGATGGCGGAGTTCTTGAAAGTATACAACGAGCGACAGCCCGCGGTTGTCCCTAAAGAGTTCAAGGAGAAGTTCAGCGAGAGAGTAGAGATAGCACCGATAGCACCAAAGAAAAAGCCTGGGCGTCAGCTACGTTCGAAGTCGAGACGCGTTAAGAACAAAAACGCAATCTGGAATAAGGACGATGATGAACAAATTAAACGCGACTATCCTAAAAGGAATCTGAATGCCCTATCTCGTGACTTAGGTAGAACTAAAAGTAGTTTGCGTGCTAGAGCCAATATTCTTGGCGTTCATCGTGACCAGTTCGTGCGTAAGGCTGCTACTGCAAAGACGAGGTCAAAGAAGCCATCAAAGATTAAATACTGGGTGGACGGCGACATTGCGTTCCTAAGAATGAACTATGACGGGACAACGCAAATGACTTCATACATTGCGACAACACTAAAGCGTTCAGCCAGTGCTGTTATCGGTAAGGCGTGGGCATTGGGCCTAACTCAGCCGAGGAACTAAAATGGTCTCGTGTAAGTTTTGTAAGAAGGAAATGCTGGAAGCGGACGGCTGTGTTCGAGTTCAGATACCATACACTGATGAGGATCCTGTTCGCTTTGGTTCCGAGACGAGATTCGGAGATGATTTTGGACAAGAGTGTGTAGAAAATCCCGACCGTCGCTGTAGGGATTGCGGTGCTCTCCCTGGGAAGTTTCATCATTCTGGGTGCGACATTGAGGAGTGTCCTGTGTGTGGTCACCAAATTATAAGTTGCGAATGCGGAGATGATGAGTAGATGAAACACACTATACGAGAGACAACAGAATTGATGGCTTGGATTCTCACAGCAGTAATCTTTGGTATGCTGGTCATACCCATAGCACAACCAATTATTCCACCTATGGCTGGCGGAGATGTATCTCTTCAGTGGCAGGTGGTGGCGGTCATTGTCGGTGCAATTCTCTTCGGTGCCGTACTAGTAACCTATTTGATTCGCAAACGCCTATTCAAAGGTCCGTGGGTAAGGAGCATATTCTCGCTATCTGTCGCATTCATCCTAACTGATTTGGCTACGTGGTCAGGGGTTGTAACGAACACAACTGGCAGAATATTCGTCTACCTAATCGCGTTCTGGGGATTCCTGTTCGTATCTACACGAATAGCAGATAAGAAAGCAATACCTCTGAACGTGCGAACGTCAAACATATTCATCCTACTGACGCTCGGAACTGTCGGGGCATCACTGGCGAAGACACTCACACCACTCTATGCGTTGCTTTTGTTCTCAGTCGTAGCAGTCTATGATTATATAGCAGTCTTCAAGATTGGGACTATGCAGGAGATGGCGATAGGAATAATCAGCTCAGGTATTCTTCCAGGTCTCGCAGTCCCGAAGAAGGCAGGGAAAGGAAAGAAAAAGAAATCACTCTACAATTTCGCCTTCATTGGTGGAGGAGATATATTCTTCTTCGTTCTCGTTGCCGGCTCATTCTTCTTACAGGATCCTGGACTCGGGATAAGTATCGGGACAGGTATGTTCCTCGCCTTAACTGGTCTGTTCGTTGCTGGCGACAAGAAGAAAAGCTATCCTGCTCTGCCCTATATGTATCTCGGTGGAGCAATAGGGATGTTTGGCTACATATTAACCACCGTTGTTTGGGGTGCACTGTGACCACCATCACCGTCATGAAGCCAACAGAGAAGTGGCTCTCACTGAAGAAGTTCCATGATTTCAAGACCCCGGAGGAGATGGCTGAGAGTTATCGTAAGCGCGGCATACAAGAAGGTTATCCGATATGTTGTATTGAGGAGTTCGTGCGTGATAGTGTCGCCGGCGAATCTCCTGGCGAGTTGCGCGGAGGGAAGGATGGCTTCGTTCCGTGTGAGAAGTGTAAGAAAGGAGGTTGGAGTAAGTGAACACACGGGTTTCGATAGTCACAAGTATGTTTGCTTGTATGGTTCTACTGCTGTGGCTATACCCTAATCTCATTCACGAACCTCTACATCTTTTAGCTCTGAAGCTCCAAGGGCTACAAGGAACAATCAATTTTGACTGGAGTTTTCCCGCTCACCCGTCCACTGTGGCGGTTGTGAAGCCAAGTGGTGTGGCAGGCGCTTTGTTCTATCAACTGTTGCCTTCAATTGTATCCGTTGTTCTGTTGGTTATCTCAGCCATTACTCGAGCTAGAGCAACAGTGTGGACTCATTTCGTCCTGCCCGCCTATCTTGGTTTCGACCTACTAATCAATGTTATGTCGTACTCACTACCTACTTCTGACTTTCGCGTTCTACAAATCTTTCCCCTGGCTGAACTAGCAGTTGCTGCAGCTGTGTTAGGATTAACTACGTATGTCGTTCTAGGTTCGAGAATTGCAGTGCTGAAGAAGCTAAATCTGGAGGTAAAAGTATGAAGTTAATGGAAAAAAAGTGCAAGACGTGCGGAGATGATTTCGTGACTGGTTCACCAATAAGGACGTGGTGTAGCTCCAAATGTTTTGGTGCTGATTCGGCAACAAAGATAATCAAGGATTTCGAGGCGAAGAAAATAAGCATTCAAGAGGTGTTGAAACGTGCGGGCAAGCTCAACAGCAACAGATAGGAAGCAACTGATCCTGATAGATTTCATCACAGGATTGGCGTTTGGTTACATACTGGGCTGGGCTTCAAGTTACGCTGACGGATGGATCCAAACGGCAGGAGTGGCTGGAACGTTACTCGTTATCGCTTGGGCTCTGTGGAAGATAAGGCGCAAGATGAGCTGGAGTCAATTCAGCAAGAGGTTCAGATGAAATGTGCGATTTGTGGTTCTAAGGAGTTCAACAACGAGGAACAGTG
>JAAOYH010000071.1 GCA_018221245.1 Candidatus Woesearchaeota archaeon | reverse complement strand
GTGTGTGATGATCGCGTCTAGTAAGTCTGCCACTCTAATCCCTATAGACACGGGGCAGCCCTTGCTTTAAATAGGTTTTGACGCCTCAGCACGGAAAATATCAGTCGCGAGGCTCTGCAGAGAGGAGATTGTTGCCCAATATGCTTTGCATAATCTCGACATCATAGGTCTTCCCTTCCTCAATTTTTCTCATAGTCCATGGAAGGAATTTCCCTTCGAGGATGTCTGGCGCATCATGTACCGAAATTCTCTCGCCTTCTGAGGTCAGTAAGTCTGCAATGCACACAATATTATCATATGGAACCGGCGTGCATTCTATACTCTCTACTGTCGCAGAGTATGTGCTCTTCTCTCCCGTCAGTCTCTCTATGCCATTGAGTGCAGTCACAACTGGCATGGCTATGACATTCACCGCCAGTGCCACGCCCAGATACGCACCTACGTAGAAGCCGAAATTTTCGAAGCTATCTCTGAAGCTCATTTCTGCACCCCCACATTAATTGGATAAATCCTCGCAACCTGATCTTCAAGTGCTAAATATTTTGATTCAAAATCATTTTCAATAATTGGGATCACTATTTTTAGAGCATGGTACAACTCTCTTTTACTTCTGGCGGTCTCAATGTCTCCTCTCTCGCTAGCATGATCTTCTGCAACCATTGATTCTACCCTAGTTCTCCTGAGATCTTTCACTAGCTCTTCATGGTCCATCTCTAGCCCTGATTTTATTCCCTTAGATTCGCCAGCGTTATATCCGACAATAAACATGCCTGTCATTAAACCTGTAACCAAACAAGTTCTAACAATTTCACGATTGCGTTTCATTGTTTCCCCCCAATTGCTCTTTCAAAGTAACAGCCATTTAAATACTTTTCTATTTGTTACTACTAAATAATGGTGAAAACACAACTGAATTCACAGCATTTAAGAATCCTCGACACAAGAACTAAGATATGGGCATACTACCCCGGTTCCTCCTGCTGATTCTCGCCTCTGCTCTAGTTGTTCTGGGCTTTAACCTTTACAACTCTCAACTTGTCGGAGAGGTGACCCCTGAATGCGGAGACGGGTTCTGCACAGCCAGAGAATGTAAGGAAGGATGCAAGGCAGACTGTAAAGTAGAGATGTGTCAAGACGGAGAGTGTACTCTGGCCATTGAGAATTGCCAAACTAGCCAGGACTGCCCCTGCCCCTCAGGAGCCCTCTGCAGGCCTGGCAGACAGAACGCAGATCAGTATGGGTGTGCATCTGTCATGTGTGGGGACGGATTGTGTGATCAGGAATTTGAGAACAACCAAGACTGCTGCCAAGACTGCGGATGTGAAGCAGGATATGAGTGCAGTAACAATGTCTGCTTCATAGCCCCTCCAAGAGTAGGTTTCAGCCCACTAATAGTCAGGAAGAACTTGAGTGCATCTACTTTGGCAGCCAACCCTTTCCTAGCTAATGGTTCAGGAATACAACACCCGTTCTTCACCATAATTCTGACTAATTCAGGAAGACCCACCAGTAATTTTGTCATAGAATTCGATCTGGGAAAGTATGCTTCCAATAAACAGACTGTGAAATCGCTGTCTAAAGGAGAGGAGGTCCCTATTCAGTGGTTCCTTGAGCAAGACGACATCTGGCTCACAATCTACAAGGATATCGAGACGTCCCTGAACGTCACCGTGAACTACTTCGACGCCCAAGGGATAGCTCACAGGATGCACCGTAGCTACCCATTCACTCTCCTGAGCAGGAACCATGTAGATATTCTTTACGGGGATCTGGCCTACTTCGTGACCCCTGACGACGTTGAGACTGTGGGAAGAAATGCTAGGGAAATATGGGTAGAGCTAGGAAATAAGATTAAGCTCATTGAAGATAATGGAAGCATACAGTTCCCTGTAGAAACCCTCTACTATGGAGAAGGCAATCCTACAGATGTGCTCGTGTTGCTAGCATCTGTCTATCAAGACATTGGCCTAGAACCTGCTTTTGTTGAGACTCAGGAAGGGACTTTTCTTTGGGTGCGCTATAAGAACGATTATGTGACACTTGACACTCGTCAATTCGGAAAAGCCTGGGAAGCGGGAACGGTAGAGAAGATTCCCAAGATAGATGATATCCGATTCATTTGGCAGATATGGGAGGATTGGGGCGCATTCTCTCTAACTTTCGATCCTAGACTCATACCTGGCCGCGATTTCTCATGGAGAGATACCTTGGAAGGTTCATGCACTTGCCCGGATGATTGCAGGATGGTAGTTGTTTATGATTTACGGAATAATGGTCTTGTAGATCTTGATATTTGTGCAGAGTCATTGTTCACCTTGAATAAGGAAGAGGTCGCTTCTAGGGACTGGTGCCTGACTATGCCTGCAGGATCAAGCAAGGAATTACGGCATGGTTGGTCCGATAATGTCTGTGGAGATTTTGATAATGTGTTTAGTTGGAAATTATCAGATTAATGTTTTGACAACGCCGAATCTCTTGTTGATATTAGAATACTGCCAGATATCAAGCCGAAAATTGCAAGACTGAAAATCGCAACTTTAATCGACCACATTTCTGCCACATATCCTATTCCAATCGCGCCAAAAAATAACATTATCGAGTTTGCAAAACTGAAAAGAGAATATGTTGTAGCTCTTTCCTTAGACGACATGTGCTCATGCATAGCAACTTCAGTCACTACTTCTTGTAAAGACCATATACAGTACAAGATTATTGCAAAAACCAGAGCTACTCGTGTGTTGATTATTCCTAAGAGTAGAAAAAGAAAAACAGGAACTATCAAAATCAAGCTGATGGTTGTTTTCTCACCTATTTTACGTTCTATTCTTTCTGCATTCCAAGAGAAGAAGCTCCTGGCCAAAGAAATTATTGCTGTGATGCCCCCTAATACTATGATTGGATACCCTATGCTTGTGTAATATGGAGATCTTAGAAGATCGTGAAAAAGCCATACTGAAAATCCTGAAAATATTTTGAAGGACGTAAACCACCTTAAAGATATATTTGATTTTACTACTTGGAAGCTTTTCTTTAAGGTCTTAATTTGACTCCTTATCGTAACGCTTCTATTCTTGATAGGTGGTTCTTTCATCGTCAAGAAAAATACAGCCGCAAAGAACATTATAGCTGCGTTAATATACAAAGGTAACGCATGATATTTAATGTAGAGGGGGGCTCCTATGAGTGCAGCTAAAACAACAGCCCAGTATCGTATGGCTTTTAGCCGCCCATAGATTTTCTTACTTTCTTTCTCTCTTTTTGTTATTAGTAGAGTATCATAAAGAAGAGCCGTGTCTGCTCCAGACATCATCGCTGACCCAAAGCCACCCAACGCTCCTGCCATGAGAAAGTATTCGAACGATTTTCCGTACGCTATAAAGAATATTTCTAAAGATGCAAAGAACAGACCCATGGCAACTAGATATTTTCTTCCAAGACGATCAGCCCACACCCCTGAAGGAACTTCAAATATCATAGCGACAATTATGCCTATGCCAAACACGAGTCCAAACTGGGTGAAAGGAATATATTCAAGAAAGAATAGAATGATTATAGGTCCTAAGAGGAAGAAAGAACTAATGAACGTAAATATATAAAATTTTGAGATGTTATGCTCATAACTCATGATTCATCCTCTCTTATCTAGATAACTCTTAAGTTTTTTCAGCGCTTTAGAACGCATGCTGACTTTGTTTTTCTCTTCTCTTGTTAGTTCCGCCCATGAACGTTCGTATTTTTCGAGCATGAAAATGCAATCCCATCCGAACAGGTTCTCTCCTCTGGGCGAGCATATCTTGCCATCCACTCTTCCTTCAAAGAATTCAACATTTCCTTCTGAATCTGAGTAGCCTATCATAGTGATGGCGTGTGCTTTATGATTGTCTAGTTTCTCAGCTATCTCAACAAGCCCTTTGTTGCCAATAGTTTCTAAAAACCACTTGATAAATGGTCCTGGCAAGCCATTCATTGCATCTAGGTAAAGAGACGTATCCTCGACGATAAACTCTCCTTTGTGATGCTTCTGTGCCTCTGCCAATTTGTGTTTGATAATCTCGTGCGGATCCAGAGATTGTATCTCAACGAGATCCATGTCTAGCTGTTCAATGTTGGATAAAATCTGTTTCATCTCTGAGAACTTTTTCCTGTTGGAGGTGATTACTTGTAGTGCCATGCTCATTAGCTCAAGTTCTCATAGAAAAAGGTAACTAAAAATAGGATTATTTGATGAACCCTCCTTTCTGCAGGTTCCAAAGCTGCTTGTAGGGACCTTTCATTCTTACGAGTTCCTTGTGGGTTCCCATCTGAACTATCTTTCCCTTTTCTAGCACAACAATCTTGTCCGCGTGCATGATAGTCGATAGTCTGTGAGCTATTATAATCGAAGTACGACCCTTCATCAGTTTCTTCAGGTCCTGCTGAATCTCATGTTCTGTCACACTGTCTAAAGCAGATGTGGCTTCGTCCAACACAAGCACTTTCTTGTCTGCGAGCAAAGCGCGAGCTATACTAACCCTCTGCTTCTCTCCGCCTGAAAGCTTCACTCCACGCTCACCCACGATTGTTTTCTCCTTGTCCGGCATGTCCTCTATCACACTGTCCAGCTGCGCGAACCTTATTGCAGCGCGTATTTCTTTATCACTTGCCTCGGGCCTGCTGAACTTGATGTTGTTCCATATGGTGTCGTCAAAGAGCACCGCTTCCTGCGGCACTATGCTGAGCTCCGAACGCAAAGATTCCTGCTTGAAGTCTCGGATGTCCTTGCCATCTATCAAGATAGCTCCATCATTGACATCATAGAGCCTATACAGCAGTTTCACTATGGTTGTCTTGCCGCTTCCCGAATGGCCAACCAGAGCTACCTTTTCGTTCTTCTTGATCTTCAGGCTGAAGCCCTCGAAGAGCTTTCTCTTGTGGTACTTGAAGCCTACATCCTTGAACTCTATGGCCCCTCTCTTTATCTCAAATTTCTTGGCGTTGGCCTTATCCTTTATCTCGTTCGTGAACTTGTCATACTCCCACACGCTCTCGAAGTCTGCCATCCCACGTGCGAATGATCTTATTCCGTGAATGAATCCCCACAAGGGTCCGAGCATCATGGTGAAAACTGTGTAGACAAAGGCTATGTCTCCTATCGTGGCTCTTCCCGCGACAAGCTCCATGTACATGACAGCTATCAAGGATATCGAAGCCCCTCCTACTATCGCCACATGTCCAGCATCCATAAGCCTGAACAATTCCCAGTTCCTTAGGAAGGCCTGTTTAGTCCTCTCAGTGAGGTCAAGGTATCTTCTCTTGATGGCATCCTCCTTTCCGTAGTACTTGATGTTCTCTATGTTCGTCAGGTAGTCTGCCATGTTTGCCTTCTCAATGTCGTCCCTCTTGTTGGCATACACGTTTAGCGGCATCTGAGTCCTCTGGATGAATAGGGCATAACCTACGAATAGTGCGACCATCACAGCTATGACTATTGCTGGGGCTTTGCTAATACTCAGCATTGATAGTATCGCAACCGTGAACAGGAATGTCATAGGTGCAAAGTTGAACATTATGACATCGACTATCCTCTC
>JAAOYH010000070.1 GCA_018221245.1 Candidatus Woesearchaeota archaeon | reverse complement strand
TATCAGGGGTCCATTCCTCAATGATATACGTTCCTGGAAACATGGGTTCTTCTATCACCACCTGCCCTCTGCGACGTATCCCCATTAAGTGAATGCTCTCCCTGAATTCTCTTGGTAATTCACTAGGATCAGGAATATCAAAATCGTATATGCTCCATTCGTCCTCATTTGTTTGGAGTATCAGAGAACCTGTTTCCAATAGGGTACGTAGTTTTGGGCCTTTCAGAGCAATTTCTTCAATGGACTTGATGCCCTCTGGTAGGACTCCTTCACCCTCAACTTTGACTCTCCAGCAGAGCCCGTGACTATATATCGATTCGGTGATGAGATTATCAGGTTGTCCTTCAGGCCCCTCGATTTGTTGTAGATATATTTTGACTTTACCGTCTGAGGATTTCTTCCTCTTTACAAGTTCTTCAAAAGATGAATTCCGTAACGGGCAGACCGATGCATCATGGTGCACACTTATTTTGAGCCCACTTGTCCTTGATAGTTCAATGAAGTGTTCTGCTGTTGGTGGCAACGAAATAGATGTGTACTTGTAAGGGTCTTTCCGTTCGACCCATTGTTTTAGGAGAAAAGCATCTCCCACATATTGGATGTCTTTGAACCTGTTCCATACGAATTGATGTTCGGAAACATTAACTGACTCACATTCGATATCAGGTCGCCGTAAGACCTCCAAAACATCGACTGTTCGTTTTACCAACAATTGCAGATTTTCAGAATCCATCAATCCTCGGTTATCGTCAAAAGATATGATGAACATCTTTTCCTCAAGGTCAATTGATACCTTGCAGCTGACCGGTATACACTTGGAATAAGCTACACGGATCACTTCTAGAGCTGCATCCATTTGGTCCGTAATGGTTCCAGGTAGTTCACGCACATCCTGAAGAGGTATAGGTTGAAGACTGAAGTCCTGCCTGATTGTGAGTGACCGAATAAGTGTCACCATTTCTTTCTTTCTAATATAATATTCAACACGTCCGATTGGGGTCCAGACACGTCTTGTTCTGCTCAACGCCCAAAGCCCTTTGATACCTTTCTGTTCTGCGAACATAATAGGTGTTCGTGTAAAATCTGGAGCGATTTCAGCATACTGACTCAATCTTGTGATATCTGACTCTCCCCAATACGGTTTATCACGAACAAGCCGTTTTATCACATCCTCGGCGCCCCTTGCTGAATCCTCTTCAATGGGGAGTAGAATGACATCCATCTCATGATGTCCGGGTTTGGATTGACAAGACAACCAAATCGCAGGTTGTCGACCCGTCATTCTGCTATCCACCATGATTGATTGCCCAAACCTCACATCACTAACATTGTGCATTTTCTCTAGGAGCACACCAAGCATTTCAGCTCTATTCATCAGACTCTCGTATATCCTCCCCCTATGGAGTATTGACTCTCCGGTCCTGTGTTCATCATGATACCTGGGTATAAGACCAAGCTGGACTAACTGCCATGGTAGTACATAATCCCACAATTCTTCCACAAGATGGGTAGATACAGTTGTATGGTGTATGGTTCTAGTTGCAGCAAGTACAAGGAGAAAAAGATGATTTCCAATTATTAGGAAAATGTCAGGATAATTTGTTCTGACTTTGTCAAGGTGCTCATGCTGTTCACCACTTAATCCTGAAGGCATCCATGAACGTTTTTTCTTCAGGATGCTCCAAATCGTATTGCTCTGCGGATGTGTTTCTAAGAACTGACGTATTATGCTCGAAGTGTATAAGATATGGTGGGGGTCTAGGATTCCTTTTTTACCTGTGACAATCCCTCTCAGGGCGCTCAAGAACTCTTTCCACTCATCTGTCACGCTTTCATCTCTTTCAAGAAATCTTATCACACGTTTCATTCCATTGAACTCAGATTTTAATGCAGTGTGATAATCAGACTCTTTGATTTCAAGTAGTCCTTTATGAGGGGGTTTGGTACTCATAGAGGGACGCTTGCCATAGAGATGGGTGGTCCTGTAAATGCGCTGGGAATTGATCCTACTCAGAGGGTCCAGTCGAATTTTCCTTTCTTTATCTCCTTTCTTCGTTATCTTCTTCTCACACTTCAATTGAAATGGCGTGAATGATAGACGAAGAGGACCTTTCGATTTGCCCTCCGATTGTTTTTCAAGTTCTGGACTCAATATATGAATAACGTCTTCATTCTCACTTGGAGGAGAAAGATGTGGCAGTAAGCTAAGAGCTACTTCGAGCTTCTTATCCCCATACGTCCTTTTTGGACGTCCTCTCTTCCTCTTATCAATGCTTGAGCTGGCTCCAGTGAAGTTGAGCTCTATATAGTC
>JAAOYH010000069.1 GCA_018221245.1 Candidatus Woesearchaeota archaeon | reverse complement strand
GAGAGGACCGGGTTCGGGCGCATTGGTGCTGAGTACCAGCGCACCCTTGGCGATATCGAAAATCAGAGGGCGGGGGGTATTGCCAGGGAGAGCATCGACACCCCCTTCAAGATTGCGAGCACGCAGCTCCAGGCCAACGAGGGCCTGTATTCTGCTATACCTAGTCTCTTGAATATGTCCTTGCAAAGTTACCTACAGCGTAGCCTGGGCAACCGAACTTCTACTGGAACGTCCTCTGGCACTGGATTCCAGGAGGAGTCAGGGTTTACCATGGGTGAACTTGCCCAACTAATGGGCGGAATTGGATCAGTAACATGAGCGATCCCAAAGAAACTATGGATGCTATCCAAGAGAGGTTGTCTAGTACCAAGAAAACTTCTGAGGCTACGGATATATCCCGCGATAGATTACAGGAGGCTGAGAGCAGGAAAGAGAAATCTTTTCTTGATTCAATAACAGACCCTAAATCTATTATCAATGCTGGCCTAGCCCTTGGTGCGCTCGTTTCGGGACAACCTGGGGCAGCTGGGCTTATTGCAGGAATTGATCTTCTTGGTTCTCCTAAGGAAATGGCCGCATCTAAGGCAGAGAAAAAGGAAGATATCTCCCTGGCTACAGAGGATCTGCAGGACCAACTCCGTAAAGATACAGCAGACCAGCAGAAGGAGATTGACCAGAATATTACCCTGTTCAATCGTGACCCCTATGGATACATAACTGCTATGCAGCTTGGGGGTGCATCAAACGATGACATCTCCCAGACTTTGGGCGTACCTGCGGACACAACCCCCAACTGGTTCGCCATGCTAGAGGATTCCGAACTCAAGCTGAAGAGGCAGAACATGTCTGCGTTCCTTGAAAAACGGATAGAAGAGATCGGCAGTAATGATCCTGAAGCCACTAAAGCACTTACGAAAGAATGGCTGAAAGTGAACAACGGGGAGAACCTTACGGATGCGCAGAGGGATAGGATTGCTGAAGAGGTTGGGAAAGGCTTGAATGACTTTGATTCAGTGATTGGAGATACCAGAGGAAACTGGACTCCAATGAGCCTACATGCGGCCAAGGAATACTTCTGGAAAACAAAAGATGGCCCTGGAGCGTGGAAACTATTGAGTGGGGTAAAAGTTAAGCAAGATCTCGATGATGAGGCATTTGCTATATCAGCTGAGATGGCCTTAATATCCCACGATATGACAGAGTTCAATGATGATGGTACTATAAAGTCTGCCCCAGATACAACCCTTGTAATCTCGCGCATCAAGGATCCTCTCCATAGGGAAAGGGCAAGAGCAGAGGCGCGGGAATGGGGATGGGCCGGAACCGCACTACAGGAAGAGGAAGAGTACAATGATTTAATAAAACACTTATTCTCTGTACAGTCTAATTTCAATAGAGAAGCTAAAGCTCAGAATATGCCGGATAGATACATGTATAAAGATACGTGGTACCTAGAGAGTGCTCGACAAATCACACTAGACAAACGCTCCCAGATAAATGACACCGTAGAATATGGGGCACTGGCAGACATAGATGGGCTTACCAATACGATAGAGATAAAGACAGGTTTTGTCAAGGGATCTCAGGAATACAATTTTGTGTACGAGTTGGGCCTGCTTAGGGCCAGGGAAATACTTGGAGAAGCTGCTCCACTGGCTAAAGTTCACCGCAAGGCCACAGAGCTTATCAGTGGAAACGCAGAAGAGTACCATGACCTTGCCGCAGATGTACGCGATTATATTCCGGAGACTATTGGGATAGCCCCGGTTGAAATTAATGCATCGCAAATAGTTCCCAGCGACCAAGAACCAGTGCAAATAAAATAGGAGAATAGTATACTATGAGCGATCTTCGTAGTAGGTTGTCGGATTACAACACTTATATCTCACAGGGAATTGATCCTCTGATAGCTCAGAATCAGGCGAATGTCAGCGACCTTGAGATAACCATGTCTAACTCTATCTTCAATCCCCCAAAAGAGGACACAGTTATATACGCGGAGCAGGCAGCCGCAGCTACTGAGCTAGAACTCACTGGCCAGATATCAACTGGAACTGGCAGAGATTCCCGCATGATGAAAGCAACTTCGCTGTTAGCACCAGACGGAGATCCAAGAACATTTATCGAAGGTGCTTATAACAGGGACGAGGATCTCAGTTGGTTTGGAAAGGGGCTGGAATTTGCCGGACAAGTCATGGAGAATGACAAGTTCCGGGCCTTTGTTGAGACAATAAGTGTCCCCCAGCAACTGATCACGCATGCTCTGGCTGGTGAAGATTTAAGGAAAGCAGTCCCGGGGTATCTGCGCCCGGAGGAGTGGAACGAGGATTCGGAGTTGGACTATTCTTACGTGTCATTCATCGATGGCATCGAAAGAAAACTTGCTCCGGAGCTATGGTCGATGGAAGAGATGTTTGAAGAAACCGAAAAGATGAGTGGGTGGAAGAGGAATGTTTCTCGTGGGTCATACTTCCTGGCTAGTTTTACGCTTGATGTTGCATCGGACCCCTTGACCTACGCTTCTGGTGCGGGGCTCGGCAGCGCAGCAGTAAAG
>JAAOYH010000068.1 GCA_018221245.1 Candidatus Woesearchaeota archaeon | reverse complement strand
GTACGAATCTAATGGCATTCCATTCGGGGTTGCTCTAGCTCAGATCCAGACTGAAAGCGTCTGTGACGAGAACGCAAGGTCGAGTGCAGGCGCCCTTGGCTTGACCCAAGTAATGCCCAGAACCGCGAAGTACACCTTGAATATCGACCCTAACGATTTACAAAATCCAGAAACAAGCATTCAGGCCGGAAGCAGATACACCGGTATGATGATAGACAAGCTAAATGGAAAGTTGTGGCTTGGAGTTATTGCCCATAACTCAGGAGATAGACCCGTCAAGAGATGGATAGGGCGCGTAGAGAAACCCAAAGATCAGGTCGAGTACGAAGATATCAACATACGCTATGGGGAAACAAGAAGATACGGAAATAAGATTAGAGGACTCTCAGTATTGCACGAGAATCCCGAGAAATGGAACCTCTATCCCTCGCCTAGAAGTAACGGAACTGAGAAAATATCTCTCGAGCGCAGTATATCTATGAGACAGCTTAAGATGTGCCTCAACACGGACACGCATCAGCTGCTCAACCTCAACCCAGGATTCAGACAGCCCGATGAACTCATAGAAAAAGGTACGATAATGAACATTCCGGGTGGCCGTGAAGATATGTACAACAAGTACTGCGTAGACTCGGAACTATTAGACTTCACCGAAGAAATGCGACTTAAGGTATAGTTTTTTATACGTCCTGGGAGTCGCCACTTCATGGAGCACACCATCTGGACCGAGAAGTACAGGCCTCAGACGTTCTCAGAGATCAAAGGACAGGATTCTATAGTCTCTCGGCTGAAGCACCTCGTCGAGAAGAAGAACCTTCCTCACGTGATGTTCGCGGGCCCAGCAGGCATTGGTAAGACCACGCTTTCTCTAGTAATAGCAAAGGAGATGTTCGGTGATGACTGGAAGAGGAATTTCCTAGAGTTGAACGCCTCTGATGAAAGAGGAATAGATGTCATCAGGAACCAAGTGAAGAACTTCGCTAGAACTAAGGCTTTAGGTGACGTGCCATTCAAGATAATTTACCTTGACGAGTGCGACGCCCTCACAAAAGAGGCCCAGCAGGCTCTCAGGAGGACTATGGAGAACTATACTCATTCTACTCGTTTCATCCTGTCTTGCAACTATTCCAGCAAGATTATCGATCCTATACAGTCTAGGTGCGCAATCTTCAGGTTCAAGCCCCTTGATGAGGGAGCTATGAAAGAATTAATCACACTTATAGCAAAGGAAGAGGGTTTTTCAGTCACAGAGGATGGTGAGGCAGCTTTGGTTGAGGTTTCCCAGGGAGATGTTCGTAGATTAGAGAACCTGCTTCAGGCTGCAGCGTCTGACAGCAATAAGGTTGATGAGAAGGTCGTCTATAACGTCGCCTCTTTCGCACGCCCCAAAGAGGTAGGTGAGATGCTCTCTTTGGCTGTGAAGGCTGATTTTAAGGGTGCTAAGAGGCTTCTGATGAAGATTATGCTCGATTATGGGTTGTCAGGTCTCGATGTCATCAAACAGATTCAGCAGGAAGCCTGGAAGACTGATCTAGAAGACAGACAGAAGCTTGAATTGGTTAAGCTGACGGGGGAAGCTGAGTTCCGTATGGTTGAGGGTGCTGACGAGTTTGTCCAGCTTGAAGCGCTGCTGGCGTCAGCCGCGTTACTCCCTTAACTCTATGTTCTGCAAGCCAAAGATCTGCTCTGTGTTTTGCCAGTAATTCAAAATTTACTCTATCCTTTATCTGATGCTCATCTTTCTCGTAGATGTATATCCCTGAGAGAGCATCGTTAATTGCCAAGCCGAGACTCCTTCCTCCAAATCTCATCGCCAGCCCCATTCCTTTGGCCATCACTAAGGCAGGACCTACTATTCCCTTCTTTGATGTGACTATCTCAATTGTTGATATGCCTGGAGAATGAAACAGTTGAACTAGACCATCATCCGTGTAGTTGGCACATACTTTGGCTTGAGAGTAATGACCTGTGAACCCCTCATATGAGTTCTTGTAATTCTCAATCACTCCTGGAGAAGTCCTGAACAACCCATTTAGAATATCTCGAGCCTTGTCGTACAGTTCAGGCCTTCTGCTCATTATTGGAATGTGATATCCTTTGTACCTGACTAAGCGTTCCGACTCCATGCTTTCACCGTAAGATAAAAATTAAAAAAAGGATCAGACGTATGCGCCACCGATGCGGCTTCTGTATGTGTAGCCGCCGGTTGAACCCATGCTGTAGCCGTTGCCACCTAGGTAGCAGTTAGGCCACGTGCAGGTAGAGTACGACCGGACGCTGTAGCTGACAGGCGGGATTGGGTTGTAAATGCCCGGTCTGAGACCAGTCATGTACTCCATACCACTGCCGAACCAGCCACCAGTGCGAGGTGCCCACGGGTACTGATACTGGTGGGTCCTGTAAGCTCTGTTGCTGTAAAAGTCCATGCTACCAAGGTGTGTACCACTGTAGCTATACGTCGTAGGCTTGTAGGTGTAGCTTGCTGTCCCGCCCTGCGAGAAGTAGGTCTGCCCCCATTGAGCCTGGCTCTGTCCCCAATACGTACCGATCCTATTGACGCCATCGTACGGGCCGTATGCGGACACACTAGATGCCACAAACAGCGCGATGAGTAGCGCTCCAATAAAGACGGTGAGTCGCTTGAAGTTACTTGTCTTGTTAGACTTCATACCGTGGAGAATTACGAATGCATTTATAAAAGTTTTGAAATATTCACCACTAGAAAGTGGATTCACTTTTTGTTATCCCTTTTAGCATTTCCAAGGACATTTGCGATTTTCATCTCAACTTCCTCAACAATAAATCGAGTAAAGGGATATTTAACAGTTACTCTCTCCAGACATATTCGAATAGTTTCCGACGACAACACCAAAACTCTTATAAACAAGTATACCATCCGTATACCAATGAACATAACAACAATAAAACTCAGGAAAGCCACAAAAGCACGACTAGATGCTGTAAAAGATGGCGATGAATCCTACGACGAAGCAATAGGCAGAATACTGACGATGACCACCGAAGAACAACTCAAAGAAAACCTCATAGAAGGCTACAAAAGTAGAGCAGAAGACCTCGAGCTCATGAAAGATTGGGATGTCGTAGCAGGTGACGGCCTGTGAGGAGAGGAGAAGTGTGGTTAGTCTCTCTGAACCCTACCCAAGGCAGCGAGATAGGGAAGGCCAGGCCATCAATAATAATCCAAAATGACATCGGAAATACCCACAGCTCAACAACCATAGTAGTACCAATCACATCTCAAAAAACAGATCGCATTTACCCAGTAGAAGTTCTGGTGACACCAACCCAATCTGGACTTCCAAAAACATCTAAAGCTCTATGCGACCAAATCAGATGCATCGACAAGCAGAGACTGATAAAAAGAATAGGAAAACTCAATGCAACAACAGTCCACGACATAGAATACGCACTAAAAGTAAGCCTTGGGATGACTTAGACAATATCTTCTTCAGCAACCACAACAAAGTCGCCTAGAGCCATAACTGCCGAAAACGGAATCAAAATCTCGCCATCCTTGCTCTTCTCAAGATCCATCCTGTCTGTGAACGGAGTCACATTCTTCAAGACAACGTGAATTAGCTCACCGGTGCTCGATTCAAAGACGATGTCACCTACCTCACCGAAGCGCTTTCCAGTCTTGCTCACGACGGTCTTACCGAGGATGTTTTTGGAGAATCTTTTCTCAGAGTCAGCCATGTGTGTTCACCGAAATCCACCACGCTGGAGGAGTATATAAAACTTTGTATCGAGGAGAGAACATTAATATATCACGAATATTAAAAGGTTTTATGAGTCATACAACCCCCTTCCAACACAATATT
>JAAOYH010000013.1 GCA_018221245.1 Candidatus Woesearchaeota archaeon | reverse complement strand
TTCCTGCAAGAAGGCAAGGTCCGAAACCTTGTGGAGACACAGCGTTACAAGGACAGGACACTCCGAGGAGGAATACAGTACGAGCCGCCTCCTGCAGCTTTCGACATAATTGAAGCTTCAGACTTGGAGCTAATAGACAAGCTCAAGACAACTACTAGGAAAGACATAGCCACGGCGCTCGCCATGACCCTGGGGCTTGGTGGCGTGTACGCGGAAGAGGTATGCGCACGTGCGGATATAGACAAGTCTCGCTCCGACCTGAAATCAGGCGAGCTCAAGAGCATAGTGAAAGCTCTACGAGAGATACAGAACGCAGAGATAAGTCCTCACGTCTCTGAGAAGAGAGTCTTTCCGTTCAAGCCGGTCAGTGTATCAACAAGTCCTGTTGAGGGGAGCTTTCTTCAGGCACTTTCAAGATTCGTAGACGCTCCATCCGATGGAAAGGAGACCAAACAGGGCTCTGCAAAGAAGGACAAGGCGGCAGCTATAGTGAAGTCCCAAAAGAAACGGATAAGACAGTTAGAAGAGGAATTTCCTAAGGAACAGGAGAAGGCAGAGAAGATATACGAAGAGTACATGTTAATGAAAGACATCTTGGACACTGTCAGGACAGCCCGCGAAAAGAAACAAGACATAGAGAAGGCGCTGTCAAAATACAAACAAGTGAAAGCTTATCATCCGAAGAACGCCCAGATAGAGGTGGAACTTGACTGAATTTTTCCTGAGAAGGTACCGTGAGATCTGCCCAGATGTCACGATGGAGCACGCAACTAAAAGACAAGCTCTTCGTGTGAACACATCAAAGACGACTGCCAAAGAGTTGATTGCAACACTAACAAAGAGGGATGCGAAGCTGGAGAAGATTCCCTGGCTAGAAAACGGATACTGGATAGAGGCAGATTTTAGCCCTGGAGCGACGCAAGAGTACTTGCTCGGACATTACTATTTGCAGGGACCGTTGAGCCAGCTCACGTGCGAGATTCTAAAACCCAAGGGTAGAATCCTTGATATGGCCGCGGCTCCGGGGGGAAAGACAACATACCTTGCTCAGATGTCTCCTGATAGTGTGGTAATAGCTTTAGACAATGATGCGGCCAGACTTGCAGTTGTCAGAAACAATGTTGAAAGGTTAGGATTGCCTAATGTGGTTTGTGTCAAGAAGGATGCTCGTTTTGTGAGAGATTTAGGTGAGCGCTTCGACTCAATAATATTAGATGCCCCATGTAGCGGAAACTTCTGTTCGGAATCAGGATGGGCAGAAAAGAGGACTCTGCAAGACATTAAGGCGAACGCCCGAGTGCAGAGAGAGCTTCTGAAAGCTGCATACTTTGCTCTGGAGACTGGAGGCAGTATCCTTTACAGTACTTGCTCTCTTGAGCCCGAAGAGGACGAGCTTGTTGTGGATTGGCTCCTGAAGAAATACGAAAATATAGATTTGGTTCCTATAGAGCTAGAAATAGGTGATCAAGGAGCCATAACATGGAATGGCAAGGATCTGGATAAAAGACTTTCAAGAACGAGACGGTTCTGGCCTCATAAAACGGGAGAAGAAGGGTTCTTTATGGCGCTGCTCAGAAGGGCTTAAGTAGTTGATGAACTCTAAATCTGCATGATTACAATTAGAGAGGACGTATTTCTGTTCCTTGCAAATCCGAAGAAGATGTTCCTGATGTTCATCTCTATGTTTTTCATGCCTTTACCATTCATACTCCCTGTTTCCAGGGGATTTATACCGGTTGGTTACATGTTCTTCTGGCTAGCTGATTGTGCATTGGAAGCATGTTTTGTAAGAGGTGATGGATTCACAGTATTTGTAGGATATCTTTTTGTTATCATAATTTACATGTTTATTTTGGGGCTTTTTATCATGATTCTGGTTGATTTTCTTGAACGAAAAGAAGGGCAAGTATTTCCTTGGTTTGTTGTTATACTGGTATCTGCAGTTATTGTGACAGTATCGTTCATGTTCCCTGTAATTCAGATTGTGGGAGAAGAAACAGTAGTGAACATGAACATAATAGAATACATCAGTCTGCATTATCTGTATTTCTAAACCAGTCCATGCATGCCTCGTAGAATTCCCCTTTTTTCATGGCATCAAATAGTGAACTATGGTTGGATTTAAATTCTAGATATTCACTCGAGTCTTTTTTGTAAGATTTAATGATGGGCCACAACAAATCAATATATTTGCGAGTGAATCTATGTGGGACTGGAAGAATGTCGGAATATGCTTCCCTATACAAGGGGATGCTCTTGATTAATCCGAGAGCAAGATTATGAGGATAAACCTTAATGGTTTCATAAGTATCCAGTACTCTTTCAGATATCTCATCCAAGGTATATGTTGAAGAATGAAGATTATATGATAGAGCGATTCCGACCTCAAAGAAATTCTTATCGAGTTGGACAAGCTCTCTGAAATCAGGATCATCGAATTCTCTTTTAATTTCCATGGCTTTGGAGAAGTTTCTCACGTCCTCAAGTGCATGTTTCGAATATTTTCTATTTCCATTTTTAATTTCTTGGCAATTAAAACACCTTTCAGAATATTCGGGTTGGCAGACAGAATCGATTTTGTATTTTTTGAAATCGATTGTTATGGGGGTGTTTCTGTCTGTATTGAGCATAAGAAGCTCGACATGAGATGCCATCATAGGGCCGTATTCTGTTTCAATCAATGATACGAACTTATTCCAGAACTTCCCATCCTCTAATACGAAATTAGCTACTACAGTATCTATGTGGTGGGGCCACAAAGTCAAAGCCATAAAGACCGGATTTTAACATGATAGAAAAAGGTGTCGGGCGCCGGTAAGCCTGGTTCTGTACGCTTCGCACCGTGAATGCGAGCAGCGTCCGTCGACATTTAACTTAGCGGCTCAGGGCCTTGCACCAGCCGGGACGTTCGTTTCATCCACACCACGCGGACGTCAGCCTTGACTAGCTCCTGTCGCCAAGAGCCTGTGAGGCATCATCCCATCGCGTGGCCGGTTCGTTTCTGTCCACTCGTTGCCGTCACATTTCTGCGGCCTCGGTTCCTCGAGCGGCTTTTTTGTGGTGCCAGGACTTTCCTCACTCTTGCGAGCGATGGTCGACTCGGCGCCCTACACCAGAACAGAGGTAGTCTGACTCGTTTTTAACGGTTATGCTTCAACTGAAATTGCACCTATGAGTCCATTTATATATCCTGATTCGTTTCTCAAAGTATGCCTGACGAACCATTCCTGCTAGTCTCCCTGAAGGAGGAGAAGGCTAAGAAGCTTACGCAAGTGCTTTCTAATCCTACAGCTACGAAAATTCTAGATTTTCTAACCAAGAAGGAGGCAACGGAGACCGAGATCAGCAAGAAGCTGAAGATGCCACTCTCTACGGTACACTATAATCTCCAGCAGCTGACGGATGCTAAGCTTGTTGTCGTAGAGGAGTTTCACTACAGCCCTAAAGGGAAAGAGGTAAACCACTACAAACTGGCAAACAAGTACATAATCATAGCGCCGCAAGAGGATAAAGAAGGTCTTCTTGACAGACTGAAGAATTTCATCCCTGTTTTCGTACTGACTTTCGGGATGGCTGTTGTGCTGAAATCTATGCAGTTCTTCACCGGGACTACATCTCAAAAACTTGCTGCTGTTCCATATGCAGAGATTGCAGAAGAGTCCGTGAAAGTGGCAGCTGATGCCGTGGATGACATGGCATTCAATGCTGTGGCTGAAAGTGGTGGCGTTGCGTTGATGCGCATGGCTGCGGAAGAGACTGCCAACAACACTGTCCAGGCAGTTGTTGTGAACGAGACAGTAAGGCCGGTTATTGAGCCTGTAATCATACAGACTATTCCTTGGTGGCAGTCTCAAGTAGTAGATTGGCTCATCCTAGGCGCATTTGTGGTGCTTGGCCTGTTTATTCTTGTGGAGATAATCCGTTGGTTGAGAAAACGTTAGAAGAGATTTAATTGAGGGTTATCTGGTCCTTTGAGTGCTAAGTATGCTTCAGCTCCGTGATTTTCAAGATATTCAAGCCCACTTTTTGTGAGAAACATGTTGTGATAAACGTCATCATCTATCAATCCAGTGTACTTCCCTTCCCAATAAGCTCTCACGTAATATTTCGAGTCGCTGGTCCCTAACTTCCTGGTGATCTCGCGAAGATCCATTCTAGGGGGGTGGGAAATCCCTGCTTCTTCGAGTGTTTTATTAGGTCTATACAGCGGTCTCAAAACGCTCAATATTTGAAGAAGAGCGTTATGCTCAGATTTCATTCTTCCCTCTAGCGTACTCTGATCCAGGTCATTCCAGGGTTCAACCGCCATGATAACGGTAATAGACCTGAATTAATATATGTTCCGTTTCTCGTCGAGCCCAATAGATTTATATACGCATCCAGACCGCTCTTCTTGTATGGTGGGGGACGCAACCTTTCTTGTCAAGGGAGTTACGAAGTACTATGGCTCACGAACTATCTTGGATAATCTCAACTTCGAGATAATGCGAGGCGAAATATTAGGGTTCATAGGTGCCTCCGGTGCTGGAAAGACTACTTTGTTGAACATCCTCGTGGGATTCATTCCCTCTAGCAGAGGAGAGGTGTGCTTCAACCCTCCAGGAAAGAAGAAAGAATGCAGGGTGATAGATAACCAGCGGCTCGTTGCGGGATACTATGGATTCGCCAGTCAACATCCTAGTTTCTACGAGAAGCTCACGGTAATAGAGAACCTCAGGTATTTTGGAAGCATGTACAATCTTGCTCCTGAGACCATCGAGAGAAATGCTCAGACATTGTTGCACCTGATGAGTCTCAAGAGCCACGCACACCTGCTAGGCCAGCACCTTTCAGGTGGAATGCAGCGCAGACTGGATATCGCGTGTGCTCTGATTCATAACCCTCATATCCTGATACTGGACGAGCCCACAGCAGATCTCGACCCCGTTCTAAGAAATCACATATGGGAAGTCATCAAGAAAATAAACGCTCGTGGTACGACAGTTATCCTCAGCAGTCACCATCTCAATGAGCTGGACGCGCTATGCAACAGGATAGCCATAATTAAAGACGGCAAACTAATAGATATTGACTCTCCAGAAAGACTCAAGCACAAGTATTACAGACAGCAAGAAGTCATGATTGAGAGCTTCCCAGGAAATTACGAGAAAATCATAGCAGGACTAGACCTCAAGGGTGTTATGCACAAGAAAGAGGGAACGCATCTAATTATCAGAACCGAGAAACCAGAGGACATACTCGGAAAAATCATTCCAGCATTAAAGCATCATGGAGAATCACTTCTGGACCTGCAATTGGTCAAGCCAAACCTTGACAACGTCTTCGTTACAATCTACAAGGACAAGAAACCAGGGAGGGACGTATGAGATTCTGGGTTACTCTGATGAAGAATTTCAAGCTCCTGTTCCGTAATAAGGAATCTGCATATACAATTGTCTTCGGTCCTCTCTTGATTATACTTCTAGTGAGTTTTGCTTTCATGGGTGCTTCTGATGAGTACACTATCAGTGTGGGTATATACGATCCTGGGCAGACAGACCTAGCAGCGAAATCCGTGAACACGCTGAACAAGAACAATTACTTAGTATCCACTTATCCAAGGAACGAGTCGTGCATCGATTCCGTGCGCACAGGAAACACCCATGCGTGTATCGTATTCTCTGAAGTGGAGGCAGGCGATGGTACTGTTCCTGTAACTTTCTACCTTGATCTGTCCAGGATAAACATAGCATATCAGATAATCGATGACTTATCGGGCGAGATGGACATCCAGGCGGATGCCATAAGTAAGGAGTTGGCCTCAGGAACCCTAACTAGGATAGAGACTGCCCAAGGACTCTTGGAAGAGCCGCTCGATAATATCCCAGAGGTTCTAGATATGCTTGCAGAGCTGGAGGACCAGCTCTCACAGGTACAAACTGCTGTAAGCGCTATACCTTCGGACTACACAAAGAACATTACGAATGTCCGTCAGCTCAAAGGATACCATTTGGGCATGGCACAGAACACAAAAGAGATTGCTGAGCAGTCAGAGGAACTTCTTGATGACGCGCTCAAGCTGATATTTGATCTGGAGAAAAAATGTGAAAACTGCTCTGTTGCCATGGAAGAACGAATTGATATCCTGAAAGAAGAGGTAAGGGATACAAAAGACAGTATGCGTTACATCGCGGAGGATGTCACGGACGACCAGATATTCGAGGCCAATCTACTGATAGAGTATGCCATGGAGGACCTTGCAGAGGCAGAGGAGCTTGTA
>JAAOYH010000067.1 GCA_018221245.1 Candidatus Woesearchaeota archaeon | reverse complement strand
TCGCCGCTGACTGTTTTGAGGAAATACTTCCATTTCTTGTTGCTCATTTCAGCGATGCGTCCGGCTTCTTCTTCAATATCTCCGTCTGTGAGGGTGAACACAGGTATTTTTACTCTTTTTAGAAGATTTTCCAAATGTCCAAGGTATTTGGGGTTGTATTCGTGATCTTCGTAGAACGGGTGTATTAGAATTAGGCCATTTGTATTTTTAGGTGCGTTGTTTCTGAAAGCGTATATTCCGTCAAACACCTCTACAAGGTTTTGTCCCATACAGATCGATTGCTGTTATCGCATTTATATATTTTACTACTTATTAGTGATAATGACCATATAGAAATAAATGATGTCCAGTCCTTTTGTCGACGGTATAATTTGAAAGCCACCACTGGACATGCTCGCGCCGCGCATATAAACGAAGTCCGCGCCTTTAGATTGTTGCTAAGACGGCAACGCCCCCTTTCGGCCCCACTTTCCGTGGACCCACCACCTAACGATTCGTGGGCGGCTCCACGATTTTCCTTTTTTTTTATGAGGTAATATGAAACGCTGGACCCAACAAGACTTAAAGGTTCTCAGAGAGCATTATCCTATTGCAAATATAGAGACTTTATCGATGTTTCTTGATAGAACTCAGATATCTGTGAGAATTCAAGCTCATCGTTACGGTATAAAAAGAGACGTGTGCGGAAAAGAAAACTTAGTTCTGACAAAAAAAGAGGAACAAACAATTATTGGAGGATTATTAGGGGATCTCTCGTGCAGGAAAACACATTCATCTTTGCATCCGCGTCTTGAAGGAGGTCATTGTTTTCGCCAAAGAGAGTACTTGCTTTGGAAAACTGTTCTATTGAAACGACTCTCTTGGAATATTTGGGTATCTAAAGAAGGAACATATCATTACAATAGCAAGACATTTCCAGTTCTACATAAATATCATTCTTTATTCTATGCGGATGGTGTCAAAAGAATTGACGAGAACATACTTAGTCTAGTTGACGATTTTGGGTTGCTTATCTGGTATCTAGACGATGGAAGCTATAAAACACGAGATAAAAACGTAAATATTCACACAAACGGGTTTGATTTGGAAGAACAAATTATTATTCAGAATTGGTTTTTTGAAAAGTATGGGTTGATTCCAAGGATATACGAAGCTAAAGATCATAAGAATTATCCAGGAAAAGTTTGGTACTACCTCCATTTTAACAAGAAAGACACTGAGAAACTGCTAAATATTTTCAGGAAATTTGACGTGCCGGCTTGTATAAGATACAAACTAGGCTATGAAATTTCACACTCCACCAGTTCTAGCGTCGAGAAACCAATTCTCGTGGCAACATGACTGGATGAAACAAAAACCTACAAGGAAGGAGGCAAAGAAAATGCAAAGCACATACACATTTGAGAAGACCAACGCCCGGATGCCAGTCAAGAGCTTCCGCTCTGGCGCAATTAACGTTGCCATCTGGGAAAACACCAGCACTGTCAAGGACGGCCAACAGGCCACCTTCTACACAATTAGTCTCGAACGTCGCTACAAGGACAGGGATGACACCTGGAAGAGCACGCCGAGCCTAAGAGTCAATGATCTGCCTAAGGCAACGCTCATTCTTCAGAAGGCCTATGAGTATCTCGTCCTGACGAGCACAGAAGAAGAACTTAACTAGGTGATCATATGCCAAAGAAAACTGATAAAAACCAGGAAGCAATCACAGTCATGGAAGAGGTACCAATGCCAGAACCGACCGCTAGGGAAATGGAGATTACCGATCTGCCAGGAATAGGCGCAGCTACAGCTGAAAAGCTCGGCTCAGTCGGCTACGATAATCTCATGAGTATAGCCGTAGCCTCTCCAGGTGAGATATGCAACGCGTCAGGAGTCTCCGAGTCTGTATCCAGGAAGATAATCCAGGCTGCCAGAGATAATCTTGATATGGGATTCACCTCGGGTGAGGCAGTTCTAGCCAAACGTGACACTGTTCTAAAGATAAGCACAGGGGTTGTAGACTTCGACCGTATCATGGGAGGAGGATTCGAAACAGGAAGCATAACGGAGTGCTTCGGACAGTACGGATCAGGAAAGACCCAGATAGGGCACCAACTTGCCGTGAATATCTTCGCTGACGACCCTACCGCCGTGACGGTCTATATTGACACGGAAAATACGTTCAGACCAGAGCGTATAATTCAATTCGCGGAAGGAAAGGGGGTTGATGGCCACGAGGTACTCAAGAATATCCGCGTAGCCAAGGCATACAACTCGGACCATCAGACGCTTCTAGCAGAGAAGGTATCAGATCTGTTCAAGCAGGGCCTGAACATCAAGCTCGTCGTAGTGGATAGCCTTACAGCACACTTCAGAGCAGAATTTACGGGTAGAGGTATGCTTGCCGAGCGACAACAGAAGCTGAACAAGCACATGCACGTGCTCGCGAGGCTCGCTGACACTCACAACTGCGCAGTTTTCGTGACGAACCAGGTTATGGCCAAGCCAGATCAGTTCTTCGGCGACCCCACGGAGGCCATCGGAGGGCACATTGTCGGCCACAACAGCACTTTCAGGATATACCTCAGGCGAGGTAAGAAGGGAACGAGAGTTGCAAAACTTGTAGACGCTCCTAACCTGCCTGACGATGAGGCTGTATTCGTCATTGGAGAAACCTCTCTGACCGACGTCTAGAATTCCTTTATTTCATTTTTTTCTTCAGAATTGGAGGGTGTAATTGTAGCAATCGTAATGCTTGGAAAGGTCCGCGAGTCCCTACCTTATACAAAATAGGTCTCTGTGCTTTCTCGACGAGATTATCTGTTATTTTCCAAGCCTGTTCCACGAAGTCCCATCTTGTGAAGAGAGTTTGATCTCCTGTGAATACATCTGATAGAAGTTTCACGTAAGCCTCAGGAGTATTCATTCCCTGTTCGCAATTATGACAGTAGTTCATTGTCTTGGCCTCTGCAATGTCCCCACCATACTTGTTGGCTAGATTGAATAGGAACTTGACGCCTTCGTCAGGCTGTATCCTTATGGCGAGCTTGTTTTCACCACAAACCTTGTTCTTCATGGTGAAAAGATGGCAGGAAGGAGTTCTGAAATGGAGTATGACCTCTGCGTATTTCTCTTTGAGGGCTTTGCCTGTGAAGAGCACGAATGGTGTTCCTTTCCAACGCTTATTGTCCACCCATAATCTCACAGCAGCGAGAGTCTCAGTCCTGGAATTCTTTGCTACGCCCTTCTCAGATTTATAGTCCTGCATACCCTTGCCCGCACTATACTGTCCTAGAACCATATCCTCTTTGAGCCAGTGCCTATCCTCAAGTCGCACGTTCTTCAGTACAGCAGACTTCGCGTCTCTGACGTGCTCAGGATCTAGACTTTTTGGTTCTTCCATCGCTGTCAGAGAGAGCAGCTGTAACAGATGGTTCTGGACCATATCTTTAAGCGCGCCAGCGTGGTCATAGTATCCTCCTCTTTTTTCGACTCCGACAGTCTCGGATACTACGATATCTATCTGTTCGATGTGTTTGGCGTTCCAGAGATGCTCAAAGACAGGATTGGCCCATCGCAATACACTGATTTCTTGGACGAAACTCTTACCAACATAGTGGTCTATACGATATATTTGGTTCTCGGAAAATAGTTTTGTCACACACTTGTTCAATTTCTTTGCAGTTTTCAAGTCAGAACCGAACGGTTTCTCGAACACGACACGATGCCAACCACTTTTAGGATTCCTCTTCGCTATTCCTGTCCTGCTGAGATGATCTACGATATAATCGAAGGCACTCTGTGGAGTTGCCAGGTAGAAAACAAGGTTATCTTGCACACCCTTAGGTAGTTTGCTGAGTCTTTTCTTAAGCGAGTCATACGCCAGCTTGTCATCGAACTCGAGAAAATGATACTGAAAACGTTTCGCGAATGCTGGCCAATCCTTAGCATCTGTAATCTGAGACTTGTACTGTGCGAGTAGCTCGGAAGTCTTCAGTTTTCTCCTACCTATGACGATTATCTTAGAGACTTTGTTCAGTTTTCCCCCTTGATGGAGCTCTAACATGGCAGGAATAAGTTTCTTCCTGGCAAGATCGCCTGTGGCTCCGAACAGTATGAACACAGATGGTGGAAGCATAGTCAGAATCTCGTCGGACGCTTCTTAAAGGTTGTCCATAATTTTTCAGGTGTCCAAGCACAATCTATTAAAAGGACTCCCGGACTGCTGAGTCTATTACTCGGCATTGAGCCGAGGGAGATATGTGAAGGAAATTATGTATGGAGGAAGTATGACTCCCCCTGTTAGGGAGGGAGAAGAGAAGGTTGTCTCGATTGAGGCTGTTGGAGAGAAAGGCGACGGAATTGCGAAAATTGAAGGTTTTGTAATATTCGTGCCAAATACAAAGACTGGCGATAAGGTTAAGGTACGCATCACTCGCGTCCTGTCCAAGGTAGGCTTCGGAGAAGTAATTGGTGAGGCATCTGCTGAGGAAGCATCTGAAATAGCTACAGAAGAGCCTGAGGCAGAGCCTGAGCCCGACTTCGAGAAGAACGAGGACCTCGACAGCGAGGACTTCGGAGACGAAGACGCAGCTGAGGAACCTGCTGAGGAGGCTGAAGAGACAGAGGAGCCTGCAGAAGAGTCCGTAGAAGAGGACGATGCAGAGGATCTTGTCCAAGCAGATGAAGAAGCTCCCGAGATTACTGAAAATGAGGAATCTGATAGAGAAGCAGGAGATCCTGGAGATGGAGAGCCTGCTGACTCAGAGGACTCAGAAATCGAGGAAGATAAGTCTATTACAGCTGAGGAAATTCCTGAGGATGCATCCGAAGATATCGAGCCTGAAGAGCCCGAAGCTGAGGAACCTGCTGAGGAGTCTGAAGAGCCTGCTGAAGAAGTTCCAGAACCTGAAGTCGAAAAGGAGTCTGAAGAGAAATCTGAGGATGACAAGGACAAGGCTTAACTTCTTTCCTTATTTTCTTTCTTTTTATGAGACTTTTCGTAGCAATCCCTTTGAAGAGAGAATGTTATAATCAGATACAGAAAATGCAGGCTCCGCTTACAGGTATGAAAGGCATAATGCCTGTTCCACTAGAGAACTGTCATCTTACTCTAAAGTTCTTGGGAGATGTTAACGAGCCTGTTAGAGATAAGATTATCAAAGGTCTTGCCACAGTCCATCAGCAACCTTTTGAGATAAGAATAACTGAACCAGGATGTTTCCCAGATCTGAAAAATCCGCGAGTTGTGTTCGCAGGCTGTGAACCTACACCTGAACTGGTGCAGTTGGCCAATGATATAGATGCTGCCACCAATATTATCAAGAACAAATACAAAAAGTTTTCACCACACATAACGATAGCCAGGGTGAAAGATGTAAAACTTCCCGGGTTGAGAGCTGAACCTTGTGCATTCATAGCAGATGAGTTCTTTCTTATGGAATCCAAACCAACATCAACAGGTCGTGTATACAAAGTTCTGCAGCGTTTCACGCTTC
>JAAOYH010000066.1 GCA_018221245.1 Candidatus Woesearchaeota archaeon | reverse complement strand
TCACGCCAATCATGGAACAGCAAGGCTACGAAGCAGATGTGGCGCACCTCTCTGGAGGGGAACGCACCGCAGTCAGCCTAGCCTACAGATTGGCACTCGTACACACCATACAGGTGCTCTTACCTCATCTGGGCACTTCCGGGCTAGTGATGCTCGACGAGCCGACTGATGGGTTTTCGGCAGACCAGCTAGAGCGTATGAGAGATGTCCTTAGGGAGCTCAAGGCATCACAGATAATCTTGGTGAGCCACGAGCAGCAGCTTGAGAGCTTCGTGGATCATATAATCAGGGTAGAGAAAAGTCCTGGCGGTTCTATCGTCGGTGCATGAAAAACGCACGGTCTGGACCATCTTTCTCGCCTTTCATCAGGTGTAGTCTCTCGTGAAAATCCTGCCTGTAGAATGATTGTATCGGATTCTTGTTGAATCTTTCCCAGTCTACATACTCCCAGTCAAACCTGCTCTCATCCTCTATGGCAGTCACCTTCAGGCGGATTGTCTCTGTCGCGCCCTTATATCCTGGGCCATGCAAAAGTACCTGTGCGTACGCCACTAAGGGAGGTCCACCGTTCTGGTAGATCCTTGCGTAGATCTCGCCTTCTCCATTTTCCAGACGGATATGCGATGTGACCTCGTATGTCCTTACTACGTGGCCATCTGCCTCGTGGTCAGCACCGCGATGAATCTCTGAATCTGAGAAAGATAGCAGTCCCTCAAGGTCAAATGCATCTAGTACAAGTTCCGGAGTCACTGTTGGGCGGGCCATTACCTCAAGTCGCTACATCATACTTAGTGTGATAATCCTTTTTAAATATTGTGTTTATAAATAGGTAGAGGAACCCTTATAAAGCCAATATTAGTCCAAAAAAGCACCGAGGGGCCGTGGTCTAGCTTGGTATGATACGCGGCTGGGGGCCGCGTGATCGGGGGTTCAAATCCTCCCGGCCCCGTTAATTTATTTCTTTAATGCCATACGCTAAATTAATAAGCCACCTCTTCTAATTCCGAGAATGTTCCCTGCAACCCCACTCTATACTTTAGGCGTGATTCCTCTGCTCATATTCTTAGCCAGGATAGTGGACGTCAGCATGGGCACTATCAGAATGATATTCATAGCGAGAGGATATCGCGGTATCGCCCCCATCCTTGGCTTCTTTGAAGTTATCATATGGCTTCTCGCCATTCAGCAAATCATGCAAAATCTATCAAACCCCATCACATACATAGCATACGCAGGCGGTTTTGCTGCAGGCACCTACATAGGAATAATAATAGAAGATAGAATCAGCATAGGAAAAGTAATGCTCAGGATCCTAACCAACAGGGATGCCTCGAGGCTTGTAAAAGCATTTCATAATGCTGACTTCATTGCCACTGTCACTGAAAGCAGAGGCAGAGATGGTGATGTTCGCGACATATTTAGCATACTCGAAAGGAAGAACTTACACCAGGCCATCGATATAATGAACAAGTATAACCCTAATGCTTTCTTCTCAGTAACAGATGTCAGATATGCTAGTGAAAGGAAGCACAAACACCGCCATCTTAGGAAAACTACTCACGTTAGAAAAGGAAAATAACTCACCACAACGTTTAAATACAATATTCTCCGAGGGAAGTCCGTGGAGCGGATGCAGTGTATTCTGGTGGTGGCATTAGTTCTTAGTGTGATAGCTATCCCATCAGTTCTGTCTGCATATAGCCTCGAGGTGGACGTTGTTGAAGATACCATCCTCAGGCATGAACGCGCAGTCTACAGGATATCTATATCAAATTTTGAAGAACACGACGCGAGATTCCAGGTTTCCACAAACGACCCTACCTGGGTGCTCTACACCGATCCTAACAGGCTCGATATTCCTACAGGTGAGACCAGAACACTCACACTATATGTAGACCCGACAGAGGACGCGTTCTTCGGCACGCACGGTGTCGACCTGAAATTCAAAGACCTTGCAGATGGAGGAGGAATCATCAACAAGAAGCTGGTGCTCACCATAACGAGCGGCGATGTGATAAGAAAGCAGTACGAGCCAGCAGTGAGCTTTGACCTGAAGCTCCCCTACGAGCTAGACCCCAGACAGCCCATACCTCTGCGTATTGAGGTGCGTAACAGGAACTGGCTCAACATGACAGGCATAGAAATCTACGTGGACAGCCCACACTTCGGGACCCAGGACAGCCTTGACTTACCGCCGTTGAGCGAGAAGACCAAGGACATAGCCGGCCTGTCTGTGGATCCTTTGACACCTCCTGAAGAGGCAGAGGTGCGCGTAAGACTAATCCTGGATGGAGAGACAATAGCGCAACTCACAAAGAACTACAAGATACAAGAGTACACCACAGTAAAACAGAACACAGAAGAATCAGGATTCTTCTTCAAGACCACGAAGGCCATAACTGTCACTAATGACGGAAATATCGAGAACACCGCGATAGTCACTATACCTACAAGCCTGGTCAAGGCACTCTTTGTAAGCTCGGACCTAGCGTACGATCATGTGAAGACGGACGACAGGATGTTAGTCTGGACCATCCCGCTCTCGTCAAACGAGACAAAAGAGTTCGTTTATGTGGAGAACTACAGGATAATCATACTGCTTCTGGTCTTGTTCATAGTTGGAGGGATATCTTATTTCGTGTTCAGGAGCCCAGTCATAGTCGTCAAAGAAGCGGTGGGCGTGACTAAGAAAGACGATGGCGTAAGCCTCATCAAAGTCAGGATATTCATCAAGAACCGCTCCGCTAGAATGGTAAGGGACATCCAGGTGACCGACAAGGTGCCTAGCCTAGTAGATGTGATTCCACAGGAGACCCCCGGAAGCATGGCTCCGAGCAAGATAGCTGTCAGCAAGAAGTCTGGGACGCTGCTCAAGTGGAACCTAGACATCCTTGAGCCCTACGAGGAAAGGGTTTTGACTTACAGATCAAAGAGCAAGCTCAAGATTATTGGGCGCGTTAGTTTGCCTCAATCGAAGGTCAGGTTCTCGTTCAGGGATAAGGAGAGAGCTGTATTTTCTAACAATATCGAGATTGTTGAAAGGTTCAGGGATAGATAACTATAGATTCTTACTGAGAGTAGTAAGTCCTCTGCTGATAACATACGTAGCAGTTGCAAATGTAGCTGCGTAAACTGTGTTATCAATCATGTTGCCTGGTCCTTCCGAGAATCTTTTTGTTATTGGAAGTGTCAGAATACTCACGGCAGGAAGGGCATAGTCAAGATTCCCAAGTTCAATCTCTAGTCCATCCGCAACTCCTTTGATACCTGCTCCAAATACTAATGCTGATGCATTGAGAAGTTCATCCAGTGTCACATCGAAAAGTTCATTTATTGTCATAAATAACGGGATGTATTCTTAATATATAAATGTATCTACTGCACAGTAGTATTTATATATTGGTTCTAAGTTATTCTATCATGGCTACCGACAAGCACAGGTTTGCGCAGAAAGTAC
>JAAOYH010000065.1 GCA_018221245.1 Candidatus Woesearchaeota archaeon | reverse complement strand
TCCTCTGTTACAGTCTTCTTGTGCTTGCCTGGGTTGGCCTCTTCGACGAGCTTGTATGCTGGCGCAGCCTGGTTCACAACCATAGGGATACCGTTGAGGAGGTTAGTGAGTCCTTCTGCCTTGGCTAAACGGAGGCTGATAGATTCTCCTTTTGCGGGAATCACTATGTCTGCGATGACAACATCTGGCAAGAGTTCCTTGAGATATCTCAGTACTGTCCTGCTGGTGTTCTCATTATCAGGTCCTGTAGCTGCATAGAATGCATCGTCCTTGAACTTGTCAGATCCTTTGTCTGAAGTGTTGATCACTGCTACAGGATGGACCCAACTATTGAGCAAGACTCCTCTTGATAGGTTCTCTCCGACGCCAAATGAGTTCATGTCAGGATACTCTTTGTTAAGAGTGGCTGCAAGCGAAACGGCCTTCGGAACGGTCCGGTTGATGATTGCGAGGCTCTTAGCGCCCTTATTTGCGAGCAATCTCCCAACCTCTTTTGCCACGCCGCCTGCACCGTATATCACGAAATCGTTACCGTCTATAGGGTCTTGCAACTTGTTCTCAAGTGACATGACGAATCCGAGTGCGTCAGTGTTGTGGCCCTGCAGCTCGCCATTCTTGTTCACGATGATGTTCACGCTCTGCAGGTCTTTAGGATGGAGCTGTACGTAGGGGAGAACTGCTTCCTTGAACCCGACCCCTGCACCTCCTCCGAGGTATTTAGGATCTTGCTTGAGGACATCAAGAATCTCACTAGATTTCTTGGGATTACCTACCACCATGATGTTCTGCAGGTTCAGGCCAAGCTGCTCATAGAGCTTGTTCCACATTAAAGGAGTCTTTGCGCCGTAGTCGTGTGCTATAAGAGGGACTGTATAGCCGTCCAGTTTGTCGAGTTGGTCGAGTTCTAGGTAATCAAGCCTATCTTCTGTAGAGAGGGAGTGGTAAGTCTCAGTATCTTGTTTCTCGACGAGATTTTCCCGATATTCTAACCCTTTCTCATTAAGGAGATGACTGTTCATCTCAGGTAGCATGGCTACAGAGAGAGTGCCATTCTCAATCAACTGTCTGAGGGTCATGATAAGGGGAACTGTTAGTCGCTTAAAAACTGTTTTCCCAAATCACTCTTCTGCGAACGAAGAGAAATCAGGAGGGGTCGTGTCAGTCAGGTGTACTGTGATGGGTCCGAAGTGCTCATCCTGTTCCATCGCCACCTTTTGGGCGTTCTCAAGGTGCAATAATGGGATGAAAGTCAGGACTTTGTCTCTTGGGTCTTCTGAGCGCGTGATGTGTTTGAACATGAGGGAGCCTGATTTTTTCTTCTTGGTCTCGTAGTGATCGTAGACGTGATCATAAACTTCCTGGATAATCTCTGTTATGTCCCTGAACCCTTCGTCTGGCATCTCGACTTTTTGTATTGTTCTGGCTTTCCTCTTGGGTGGACGTCTTGATTCAGTATCTAACGCTTGTTCTAGCGCCTCTACCAAATCGTAGACGGAAACTTTTCTCTTCCTAGGCTGTGGCGTCCTTGGGACCAGCTTTGGTCTTTCAACAACAGCACCGTCCGCGCCGAAGTCATCGAACAGCCCAAAAGCGTCGTCAAGCCCGAGATCAATAGGCTCTTCAGCTGACTGGATTAGATGGTCGAGCATCGCGAGGTCTTCATCTTGCAACTTCTCAGTCTTCATCTTGAGAAGGATTGCGGATGCCAGGACCACTTTCCCTGAGATTCTGAAGTCCATTTCCTTTAGCTTCTTTAGCATCCCGAGGAACTTCTGGCTGATGAGAGATATGTTGATGTCCCAGGGGTCCATCTGCTCAGTATCGATTAGCTCGAAGATTATCTGCTTCCAGGAGACATCGTCCTTGTGTACTATCAGGTCGAGAATCTGTTTCTGGGTACGTTCCTCTGCTTTACGTTCAGCTGATGTCGCCACTATGCCTGCCTCTGTAGGTGAATCCTTGATTCCTATATTTATAAGGGTTTTCATGGTCTCGTCTGAGAATCCTAGCGAGGATGAGTGTTGCTTATATGGGTTGTGGGTCTATGTCCAGAGCCGTAGATATATAAACGGAAGAATTCCACCAACGACCACGGGCCCGTAGTTTAGTGGCTATAACGTCGCCTTTACACGGCGAAGGTCCCCGGTTCGAGTCCGGGCGGGCCCATTATACGTATGAGAAGCTCTTGGCAACGTGCAAGGAATCCTTAAAGGCTATCCACTTCAACTTTGGTACTTGAAACTCAGAGGGCGTGATTTGTTCTAACCGAGATCCGAAAGGATACTTTCTTGTTGGCTTTCGGGTCTGATAAGAAAAGAAGCCATTTGGGGTCATCAAGACGCCATGGAAGCAGCCAATACCTGAGTCTGCAAGATTGTTAAGATTTTCAGGTCCCAGTGTTTTTGAGTGTACGCCGCAACCTCTAAAGTCGCGAATCATAACACCATAATGGCTGCAATCAAGTTCATAAAGGAGTTGTCTATCTCGAATCTTCAAATATGTGAGCACATCTTCAGTGGTGACTGGGGACTCTGTGTTGCCTAAGACGTGGCCATTAGGTAAACGGACAAAATACAACTGCCCTCGCTCATGCAGCTGCGCTTCTTTTGGTAATGTAATTTGGCGCGGCACATTCTCTTCAATCGTTTTTTTTCGAAATTTATTTCGTTCTCTTATTTCCTCAATTTCTATGTCTGTTGGTTCGCGACCATATTTGAGCCAAAACCCGACTTGTGAAGTAAGTCCTTTTGGTGTCAGAGCGTCTTGATCCTTGGCGAGTCTTGCTTCGGGATTATATCCGCAAACATGCACGTCGTTAAGATTGTCAACCCCAAGCTGTTCAAGAATCTCATGAGTATTCGACAGAACATGCCGTTCCGATTTTCCATAATAAGTTGTTAAGCCGTTTTCGGACCAAGTAGATGCGTCGTAACACTCTTGCAATACAAAGTGAGAGGCGACAATCTCCTGGTCTCCTTCTAACTGAGGTATCATCGATTCAAGAGTTCGCAATACTCTCCCTGCATTCATGTCAGTTAAACTCAAAGCATTGATTAGCTGTTGCTTGCTAGTTGTTTCACTGCCATATGAACTGTTACCTGAAAAGATGAGCTTCCAGATTTCTTTTTCTTTTCCTGGTGGTATGTTGGTTACTATAGTGGAATTCGTTCTCAGATTGCGCTCAATTAGGTGGTGGACGTCAAGATATGAATGTTCTCCGTCATCATAATCGAAGGGATCGGACGCAAAGTATGGAAGAAATCCCTGGAAGTCATCGCGATATTTGGAGAACAGCTCATCCAACAGACTGAACGGGATAATGTCGGAGACAGGATAAGGTGCCGCCACGCCACAGTCTGGGCACGCTCCAGAACAGCCTTGTGTGA
>JAAOYH010000064.1 GCA_018221245.1 Candidatus Woesearchaeota archaeon | reverse complement strand
GTCTGGGCACGCTCCAGAACAGCCTTGTGTGAGCTGGATGGCTCCGGTGTTTTGAAAAAGGACTTGTAGTTGTTGCTCACTGAAACCCTTGAGAATATGCTCCAGATGTCCTGAAGGTTGAATCATGAGGGCGGAATCGATATGAAAGTTATAAGCGTATCTCCCTGTAAACGAGTATAGCGAGGAGTCCGGGCGGGCCCATATTATTTTTTTAGTGGAAAAGAGTATCCGAGTCCGATTGAGGGGGTTCTGCCTGTTCCGATATCTCCAATGAACACTTGCAGTCCATTCTTGATGTATCCTCCTGTTTCCCAGATTAATTCTCCTGCAAGCATCTTATTGTTTGTTATATCATATTTTCCGAATACGGTTATTTTTCCAGGAATCTTCCCCACTCTTAAGCTAGCTTCCCCGAATATCAATGGATTTCTTCCGTCAATTGGATGATCATACGAAAACCAGCCCCTGCCGTAATCGGATTTCCAGGCGTAGGAGACTTCTAAGGACGGGGTGTGTCCTAGGGGTGAAATAACATCTGCTATGCCTAACTGAAGCCCCTTTACAGGTGTCTTTGCCCTTGCCGCAACCTTTCCTATTAGAATCCCGTGTTCATTTGTATCCAGGAGCCCTGCTATAGTTCCTGTTTTGTTGTTGGCCACTCCGCGCATACGCAGATGGATGCTTGTTTCCTCGTCTTGACTCTGTAATCTGGAGCTAACAGTTCCAGATGTTTGTGCTGTTGCTGCGCTGGCAGCGAGCATTCCGATGGCGATTGTGTTCATGGGTTTCATTTTTCCTCCTTAACTACTTGTTAGTAGTAATTGACAGGGATATGTATATAATAATTGTGTCCCCCTTAGGGGGCAATAAAAGAAAGATTTATGAACGAGCAAATATGGATGCCCACATGGATAATGTACTTACAAAACTCGGGCTCTCAGAAGGAGAGAGGAAAACATACTTGGCCCTGCTGGAGAAAGGTCCTTCAACATCAGGACCTCTAGCAAAGGCAGCCTTGGTCTCTCCAAGTAAGATATACCAGATATTAGGGCGTCTTCTTAGGAAGGGCTTCGTTTCCGAATATCTAGAGAACGGTACAAAACACTTCAGGGCATCCCATCCAAGGGCCATCCTTGACTACCTGGGAGAGCAGCAGAATGAACTAGAAAAGCTGAAACAATCCACTGAGGATATTCTTCCGGCACTTGAGGCAAAATTTGAGGCTAAGGTGGAGGAAACCGAGGTCCAAATGACAAGAGGGTGGAAAGGGTTGAGGAACACATTTTACGGGATGCTTGAAGATGTGGGTTCTGGAGGGGAATATTTCGTAATCGGTGCAAACAGAGGGATGAAACAGGACGATAGGTTTAGCAGATTCATCAAGCATTATCACGTTGAACGGAACAAGAAAGAGATCTCTGCAAATCTCCTGTTTCAGGAAGGTACAGAGATCCAGCAAAAATGGGTTGATGCGGAGATGCGCTTTATGCCATCGATACTGCAGAGCCCGCTTCAGATTAATATACACAAGGAGACCACTGAATTTGTGCTTATGGTTGATGATCCAGTAATATTCACTATAAGGAACCGGAAAGTGGCTGAAGCATTTATGCAATACTTCGAGAGCCTGTGGGTTCAATCGAAGGTCATACCGAAATAGCCCTCATCTTTCTGTTCGAGTCCGGGCGGGCCCATCTGGTTTCTAGCCTGCCATCTACTCCTGGATAAAAATAAAAAAAAATAAGCTTACTCGTTATACCAGCAAAGGTAGTACGGGTTTCCGCTCACTGAAAGCTGCACAGAGTGCACGCATGGAGATGGTATTCCTCGTCCATACTGGCTCTGGCATACTTTGTCAGCATTTGCGGAATAGCCATCCCACAAAGCCTTGTTCTGGGCGTATCCTTGGTGTCCTGGTAGGAATGTCTCGTCGCAGTTAGCTGGCTTACCACCTGCCGCTGCAGGAGGCTGTGTTGGTGCCGCTCTACGAGCGAACATCGTACCTATTGGGCGAGTAATTGCGGCCTTAAACCTGGTCCACCAGCTACATCCGTTTATCCTAAGGGATTTCTGGCCAAGCCAGTAAAGAGCTGCTTGTCCTCTATTAGAGCTACTAAGAACTGAATCCACAACTTTCTGAGAGGTGGTAAGCTGATACTTACAAGCGCTCCCACCTGCTTTGATGCCTGTGACTGCCTTGTTCTTGATGGTCATAGACGCGCTCATAAGACTTCCGTCATCCATTTGTACGTTCAATACTGTGTTGCCGTCGCCAAGAATAGTGCTCGCGCCTCTTGGTAGAGCTACAGGGCAGCCCTGGAGCTGGCTATCAATACTCGGCAGCGAAGCCATAAGTTGAGGAGTATTTCTGGCGGTGATATCTGGTGGGCATGCAGCCATAGCTGAACCTGCCAGAACAATGAATAATAGTGCGTAGATGATGGATCTCATAGAAGGGTTGTCGAGCCGGGATTTTTAAGAGTTGTGAAAATTTATATACGGCTGGCAATATTGCTGAGTTATGGAGTTCCGTGGACTAACCCTTGACAGGTTTCAAGTTGAGGCTATAGATTTTGTAGACAAGCACTTTTCTGTAGTCGTTTCGGCAGCTACCGGCACTGGAAAAACTCTTATCGCGGACTACGTGATTGACAGGAGCTTCAAGAGGGGACAGAAGGTATTCTACACATCCCCTATAAAGGCACTTTCAAACCAGAAGTTCAGAGAGTTCAAATCAATCTACGGAGAAGATGCGGTTGGGATACTCACAGGAGATGTCGTAATCAACCCAAACGCGCCACTCCTAATCATGACCACGGAGATCTACAGGAACATGCTCCTGGCAGAGGACCCGATAACGGACGACCTGAACGCCGTGATTTTCGACGAGATACACTACCTGGGAGATATTGAGCGTGGTACAATCTGGGAAGAGTCAATAATCTTCTCACCGAACCACATCAGATTTCTATGCCTATCCGCCACAATACCTAACGCTGTAGAGTTTGCAGCATGGATAGAGAGTATACAGAAGAACGAGGTCAAGGTCGTCGTAGAGAATAAGCGGGCTGTGCCATTAGAGCACGGTTTCTTCGACAACAGGTATGGGATATCATCCTTGGATGAGATAAGGAAAAGGAAGAAGCAAGGAATGTACCCTGATTTGCGGAAGGGAAGAGGCAGACGAAAAAGACGAATTCCCGAGACCAGCATGCGCAAGCTCACGCACATTGACTTAATCAAGTGGCTGAAGAACAAAGGCCGGCTGCCATGCATATACTTCTGCTTCAACAGGCTGCGCACAGAAGAGAAGGCCGCAGCTATCGCGGACAGAATAGATTTCATTCCTGGAAAAAGAGCCGAAGCGAAAAAACTGATAGGATCATTCATGGATGACATGGACGAGGGAATCAAGAAGCTGAAGACCACCAGAACTCTTATACGATGCCTAGAACGAGGGGTTGGATTCCACCACGCAGGAATTCTCCCGGTCCTGAAAGAATTAGTAGAAAGATTCTTCGCAGAAGGACTATTATCATTGCTGTACGCAACAGAGACATTCGCAGTCGGCATTAACCTGCCTGCAAAAACGGTCTGCTTTGATTCACTGGAAAAATACGACGGCATCCAGTTCCGACACCTGAAGAGCAAGGAATACTTCCAGTGCGGGGGACGAGCAGGAAGAAGAGGTATGGACAAGGTAGGATACGTATACACTTACATGGATCCTGAGTTCGCAGACATGGAACAGATCTCCAGAATTACTGCCTCGGATTCTGAACCATTAGAGAGCCAGTACAGGCTATCATACAACACAATCCTCAACATGATAGCGACGCATTCTCCAAAAGAGAGGGAGCTTATTCTCAAGAAGAGCCTCTTTGCCTACCAGACTGCCGGAAGCAACGCGGAGATACTAGAAGAGTATCATAAGAGGGTGGCAAAGCTCCAAGAGCTTGAATACTTGGATGGCGATAAACTCACAGGGAAAGGCAGGTTTGCCAGGAAGATATACCAATACGAACTTATCCTGACAGAGCTCTTTACAACCACAATAACTAACGATCTGACAGATCTCCAGATATGCTTGATACTAGGCTCGTTGGAGTTCGAACCCAGACCAAGGATCACATTCGTGCAGAAGCCTACGCCAGCTAGCAACTCGCTCATGGAACTATTCAAGCCATACCATGAGATCTTCAGGTTCTTCAAGAAGAGCCAGATGCGTAAGCTAGAGCCGATGGTCTCGACATGGTATAATGGTGGTGAGTTCGCCCACTTGTTGGATTTGACTACTATGCCTGAAGGTGATATTATCAGATTCTTTAGAAGGATAATTGATATTTTGCAGCAGATTATCAAGGCCACAGAGGACGACAAACTCAGAGACTCCGTGCGCCGCTGTCTCAAGGAGATAGACAGGGACATTATCGAAGTGAGACTCTAAGGAAGAACTGTACTTATTATATCGCCATTTACGTCGTGGTCGAAACCGCCATCAGTGAGAGAGTACTT
>JAAOYH010000063.1 GCA_018221245.1 Candidatus Woesearchaeota archaeon | reverse complement strand
TATTAATGTCGAACAAACTGGTATTGTCGAAGAATGTCAATACATCTCCTATATCTATGTCTGTCCCGTTCACGTCGTAAACGAATGGGCTGTTGGCGTACCCTGTTAGGTTTGTAATGTTGATGTTACTGTGGGTGTTGGCACCGCTATAGCTCATCTCATAGATGATTGGCACATCATTGACATTACTGATGTTGAAGGTCAGTATTGTCGTGTTTGTTAAACCCTCGTTGTCTTGTATTTGAAGAGTGACGTTGTAGTTGCCTACATCGTCGTTGCTGGGTGTGAAGTTTATCTGGGCTGTCGCATTACTGACGTTCGTTTCGCTGTTGATTGTAAAGATTGCGAACCTGTTCGTGTCCTCTATAAATGTAATCGTCGCGTTAGCATCTGGATCGTTGGCCGAGATATTAATCTGAATGAAATCTCCTTGCTGTGCTACGTACGGGCTGGATGGTGTGATGTCGACAAAATAGGGCGGTCTCCCGATAGCTGTGAGGTTTAGCGTGAAGTTGAACAGTTGATTCTCTCCTCTGTTATCTGTCACATTTATCGTTATGGTGTGTATGCCTACGTCATTGTAGTCTACGCTGCTCGCGTCATAGTAGAAGCTAATACTCGTACCGTCTGCGTTCAGTTTGTTCACGCTTATCTTGTCTTGAACTTCCGCATCCGAGCTGACTGTGAAGTTTAGGGGGTAGTCCTCCTCTTCATCAGATGCTGTGAATGTGTAGTTGAGGCTGCTGTTCACTGCAGATATCTGATCGGTTACTGTGGCTGAGGGTTTGTCATTCACAGGAGTTATGTTGAACGTGATTGTCTTGCTTGCGCTCTTCGCAAAGATAGGATCGTCATCATCTACCCAGAAAGTTATGTTGACTTCTGTGACGTACTCTGTCTCGTCACCTGATTTTATGTATGAGTGCACTGGTGTGCAGCTCGTTGCTCCTGTGCCTGAGTTAGTGACGGTACAGAACTTGGCCACCTTGAGGTAGTATGTCAGGGTGTCAAGGTCATTGTCAGAGCTGTTGATATCCAATATTTGTTCTTGATCCTCTGTGACTGTGATGTAAGTCCCTATGTTCTGGGAGAGTTCATCATACATTGTCGGCGTCTCTGGAGCGCTGTTCTGAATAGTTATTGCGTCGTTTTCGCTTATGTCTGTGGTGCTGTTGAATATCTGCACGAGGCATGTCCAGTCTTCGTTCTTTGTTGTGGCTGAGCTAAGGACTGTGCTGTTGTCGATGTATGGTGAACTGTTGTCGTATGTGTTGCTGTATTGAGATCCTTCTTGGTACCATGTAACGTTCACTGCAGTGGTGTCGCCGCTGACGGTCCAGTCGCACGCTATATCTTCGTCTGTGAATGCTAGTTGGGGAGTTATTGTTGGACTGATTGTGAAGTCAAGCGAGATGCTTAGGCTTACAACTAGGAGTGTAATGAAGAGAAGGGAGAGGATGCGTCTCACTTTTGCACCTCTATTCTTTTTTGGAGCTTCTCTAGGATGTATTCCTTCAGAGTCTGGTCATTAGTTATTGCGGAGAGCTTGACCTTCTTATGGAGGTCGTCAGGAATCTCTATGTTGATGTTCACCATCAATTCTCTCCTTTGTGCAGGGTCTCTGTAACTAGCTCCTTGAGGGTTTTTTCCTCTAGAATTGACGCTATCTTGAGCTGTTTGTGGAGGTCGTTTGGGATTTCTATGTTGATGTTTACCACTGAGAACACCTGCCGTCATCACTGTTGTTGTTCATGGAATCACTAAGCGACCTAACTTAGTTATGTCCCTTATGGGAACTATTACTCTTAACTTAACTTAGTCTTTATAAATATTTCCTCAGAAACACTAAATTGCGAGCTCTTTTGGTTTTTTGACTATCCTAGAACCCATCATCTCGGTAGCTAGCTTCACAGTACGGAATGTCCACTGTAATGCAGGGTAGACGCTCTCTTTCTCTTGTAGCGTGAGTGGTTCATAAATCTGGAGCAAATTGATGTACTCCTTCTTTGCCAGCTCATACTGTTCGAACTGAATTCCTCGGAGGATATTAACTGTTCTTACGAAGAGTTCGTCATAGAAACTCATATCTTCTGTTATGGGGATATCATAAATCTGTCTGGTTATTTCGTCTTGCTTGAAATCAGAGGTCATGCAGACTGTGGTTCTGAGCTCCTCAAGTAGCGCCAAGACGAAGTATTCGTCGAACTCTATTTCTTCCTGCTCCACGAATTCCAACTTCTGGAAAAGACCGAGCAACATCTGTTTGGTTGTATCATGCAGGTTGAACCTCTCACACCGTTCCTCTATTTCTTCCTGCACCATTTCAGTTGGCAGCACGAGTGCCTCAACAAAGTAGGTTCTAATTAGAGACGAGAGCTCACCATATATGGCGTTTGGGTCGAGACTTTCGCTGTCCTTTACCTTATCGTCAAGAGCCTGTATCTGTTCGAACAGCTCTTTTCTCTGCGCGGCAGTCAAGAGAATCTCCTTGTAAGTGTAATGACGCATCAAGAATCCTAGCGTTGCCATAACCTGTGCTACCTCGCCACGATAATATTTCAGGACAACGGTCCCAATTAGAATCGCGAGGATTATCAGTATCAGCAGCCAGGTGGCGATAACTTCTTTACTGATTGGAGAAGGTTGCTCAACGAGAGCGCATGCTGGGCAGGGTCCACCGCAGTCTACACCTGTCTCGTTGCCGTTCTGGATACCGTCGAAGCAGGTTGGGATATACACGCATCCCTGGGTGAGTTCGGGCTTGAGGATTGTTGAGCCACATGCACTGAGATCTTCGCAAGTCCTAGATTGGGTCGCATTAGCGTAGCAGGGACCCCATTGTTCACAGAGCCAGTTCTCGACACAGGTGAGATTCTCTCCAACATATTCACAAGGTCTCTTGAAGTATTTGTCCACTTCACAACCCTGCGTGTCATAACATCGCTGCCACTGGAACCCTGTAGGGAGACAATCATACCATTCCTGACACGTCCACTCAGATATGCAGATGTATGACGCGCCTCCGCCACTTCCGCCTCCGGTACCTGATGTGTCCCCATCCGTGCCTCCTCCTTGTTCGTTACAGGTCACGAATATTGTTATGATGTTACTCGCTGCAGATGCACCATATGGGTCCCATGCGGTGAACCTCATGGTCTCTCCGTCGTCGTCACATTCTGGACTGCTAAATATAACTTCAGAATCAACACCTATAGTTACGAAGATGCCGTCAGGAAGTGCGGAATATGTGTAGTTCAGTTCGTCTCCATCAGGATCCGCAAAATGGTCGTTCAGGAAGAATGCACTCACGGAAGTATTTACATTGATTCTCACGTCGGGCAAAGGCAATACTAAGTAGGGAGGATCGTTCACGTTTATTACTGTGAAACTCGTGGAGACGTTAGCTTCATCATTAGAGCAAGATGAATTATCCGTAGCGAACCATCTTATGAAATAGTCACCTACATCGTCATTGCTAGGGGTAAAGTTGATAGTTCCATTAAGGGAAGTCTGGAAAATAACTTGGCCTCCCGTGACGAAACTTTGAGTTACTGTTACGTTTTGTTGGTCATCTCCATCAGTGACGTTGAGCTGGCAATAGAAATTGTCATTCTGGAGAACCGAGGAGTTACAAGGGAAATCAATAGATGGTTCTTGATTGAGGCAAAATGAAGTCTGTCCTGTGGTGGCACGGGCTGTGATGGTCTGTTCTGGCGTGTAATGTACAACGAGAAGTAGTTGGAAAAAAAATAGGTAGAAGCTTAAAAGGAGAGCTAATAGAACAAGTATAGTAAGAGTCTTCTTTGATGTCACCAGCGCCACCAGAACTTATCGTCGAGAATTGAATATATAAAACTAATGTTCCCAAGGGAGAAGTCTGAGATATGTCACAGCCATTGTGCCAGTGTAGTTGCCAATCAGTGCGGATGAAGGCACAGTAAGCAGCATTGAGATTGTTTTTTGTTCGCCTGATTCAAGTATTACAGGATTTTCTGAGGGTGTTATCCAGGTGCTGATGGGCGGGTGCACAGTCAGCATGACTTTCGCTGGGACTCGTGAGTGGATTATCACGTTCCTATTGGCTAATTGCCCTTGAGGTACTTTTCCAAATGATAGAACTGTGTCGTTCAGGTCGAAGCCTATGGTTCCTGGCGCAGATACTTTGAATTTGATGTCTATTATCTCCTCGTCGAGAAAGTATATTTCGTAATATGCAACATGTGCTAGAACAATGCCTATTATGGATACTGAGACCGCTATCAGAACAAGGAGCCAGGTATTTTGCCGGTTCATTTTTTCTCACCTTTCTGCCTACGCAACAGGAGGATTATTATTATCACGAGGAGTAGGATAAGTGCTCCCAGCATGCTGTACATTATGATGGCTGTAATTGGGATAGATGATTTCTCTTCAACAAAGGGTTGTACAATCTGAACTTCGAGAGGGATGGTTTCTGTTTTGGATTCATAGTTTTTACTCACTGGATTGTAATCTTTAAAGTTAACAGTTACGTTCACAATAGCTTTTCCCACTTGGATTTTTGGGTCTCTATCGAAGTATATTTCATACTCTGTCGAGCCGAACGCAGGAATGTGGATGCTCGCGGTCTTCTTATTTTGGCCTGCTAGCTTGACGAAGGCAAAAACCTCCTGGAGCTGCTGGTTCCACTGGTTCTCTACTATGAAAGTGAACTTGTTTGTCGAGTTGTATAGTAGTTCCTTGGTATACTCTTTGATTGCGACGTTGAGAGCGCCTATCTTAAGAACTGCATTGCCTCTGTGTGCTTCTCTTCCTACATATAGCAAAGTGACGTTCATCTTGTACTCTCCGCCAGTCAATAGGGCTGTTGAGAGTGGTACTTGCACACCTTTCTTTTCTGCGGATTCAAGAGAGAAAGAGGAGCTTCTTCCGCTGGCAACCTCTTTTCCGTTATCATATACCTTCACTTCCGCAAAGACATCAGAGAGCGACTGGGTAGTTCTACTGGCAATCCCTACGCCTGCCTTGGCATTTACACCTTCTGGAATAGGTGCCGCGCTAAGGCTAGTGATATCAATCAAGGGCTCGTCAGTCAGCACACGAACTATGAACTGCATCTTGACTGCTGCACGGGCAGTTATTCCTCCTTCGGCATCAATACTTGCCTCGCTCGCAATTACATTGACAGGATATGTCCCTGGTCTCATACTATTAGGGAAGTCGAATACAAGCGTTACCCTACGTTGACCTCCAAGAGGCTCAGGATCGTCGATTCTGACATACTCTCCAATGTTATCGTCAGAAGGGGTGCCTATAGTGGTTGGATCGCTCTCTTGGGGGAATTCTAGTCCTACCTGTATGACTGGTGACTTGTGCACAAAGACAGGTATGTTTACAGAGTCCCCTGGACTAAAAATTATCTCTCTATCCTTGGGAAGGTTCGCAAAGCCAACTGCGAGCGTCGCTGGACAGACCAGCAGCAACGCCAGCAGTATTGGCAGGAATCTCATTCTGGAGCTTTGATGTTCAGGACGACCTTTCCAGATGCCCCGTCAGAGTCGTATACAGGACCCTTTATGGAGAACCCTACATATGCAGAGTTGTCTCCACTATCATCGCTAGTCAACGGGAGCTGACCTGGGGCAGCCACTTGGCTGATGCTGACCCATGCCCCGATGAACGAGACGACGAGGACCAGTACGACCAGGACGAATAAGGTCTTAGGTGAGATGTCCTCTGGTTGTGGGTGTGGTGCTTCCATTTTATACCTCAACAGCTC
>JAAOYH010000012.1 GCA_018221245.1 Candidatus Woesearchaeota archaeon | reverse complement strand
GCATCAATGACAACTGTCTCATACCCTGGATTGCCAAAAGAAAGCTCCTGCTTATCACTGTTAATGATGCCGGTCTTCTTTGGATCCAAGTCATGTAGGGAGAACGATTTACCCGATCCTGACCTCCCTAGTATTAGGATCTTCTGTGCTTGTTTACTCATCGTGAAATTCTGTTTTGGTAATTCTGATAAATTGAGTCATTCATGAGCTCACTTTGTGGTAGCTCTTCAAAGACACCCACCTTTCCATCAAAGAAAAGAGGTGCTCTTACATTGGATTCACCATCACGTTGCTTTAGAATCTGCAGTGACCTGAAGCTATCTTGCATCCAGTTAATGTCATAGCCTCTGTAATCGACTATCTCATATCTACTGGGTGCGAATAGACCCATCACTACATCTGCATCTCGTGCAGTTACTTTAGCATCCGCTAGATTAGCAATAGAAGGCTCAAGCTTTGCTGCTACTAATCGTCCTCTATTGTCATGCTGTCGCTCTTCACCGGCCTGAGCCTGCTGCTGAACTCCAACAACACTGCACTCGTACTTATCTCTAAGCTGAATGCAATATTCATTACTGAACTTGACAATAGAATCTCTCAAGCTACCTCCCTTCTCAGGGTGTAGCAGTGAGAAGTGGTCCACCACAATAATGAACCAGGTGTTTGGGTTATCATACACAAAACGGTCTCTAACGTCGATCATGACTCCATCACCGGCGTCAACCCTTTTTGTTTTCCAACTACCATACTTGAGCAGTTCTTTCTCCACATCAACAAATATCCCATACGGGTGTCTCACATCGTCAATCACTGATATGCGTTCAGACCATCTTTCGAGAATTGGTTCAACCTCTTTTACTGTTTTAAGCTGATCCTCGCTGAGGGTGTCATACACACTCTTGAGGTCTCTGATTGAGGTTCTCATTCTCCCGGTCTGATCAAGCAAATACACCATCATTGAGTGCCAGAAGTTGGTCTTACTCTCTTCAAGAGCATACCACCTAATGTGAACATCCATCTCTGGATGATCCCTTAGGAACTTCATGGTCTCTACAATGTAGAGGTGTTTAGTGATCTTAGACTTTCCGACTCCCGTGCCGGCTGTTATAATGTGGTAAGACTTAGGCTCAAGACCTGGGTAATACCTAGAAAACCGTTCAAGTGGAATTCTGATACAATTAGGCGTACCAGATAAAGATTTCTCTCTAGCGTGGTTTATATAGTCATACGCGTGTTGTATATCAGACATCCTTTCCCCAGTTTTCTTCTTTTTGTTCAGGAAGACTATCCCAGCCTGCCTCTTTAACATAGTCGATGATCTTCTTTCCATTAAGGATTCCATCATTGACTAACTTGTCAAAGATTTTGAGAGATCTTAGTGCCTTCTTGTGAACCTCAAGACTGTAATCTATTCTCTTGAGATAGAACTCTTGAAACTCTACGAGATCTATTCCACTTCTAGCAATAAAAATCTTACCTCCTCCTAATGGAAATGTACCAGGGTAAGCGCTCCAGAACTCTGATGCTGCATAATTTGTAGCAAAGAACTCGTCACACTTCCTGGTGATCATAAACATTTCAGGATAGTATTTCCCAGGTGAGTTAAAGTTTTCAAGAAAACCTTTTTTCTCTAAATCCGGCAAATCATGTTTAGTATCGAACCCTTCGACGTTCTTAACATACTGCTCCATGATACTTCCCTTTTCGGTAAACTCCTTGGTCTTTATCATGTGCAGAATGTAGAACTGCCGAATAGAAATCCGATGCTGAATACAAAATGCTAGTTCACTATTTCTCATCATAAGCGTCCTGTTTATCTACTCGACCTGCCCGATCGCCGAATGGAACTCATCAAGAGACATCCATTGGATGCCTACTGAGCCCTTAGTGGCTTGCTCAAGGTAGATTTGATCTTTCGTACCTGGTAGGTAGAGATGTATAAACATGCTCTCTTTATCACCGTGTTTTCTAACAACTCTTCCGAGCTGCTGAGTGTAAACAGTCTTGCTTTTATTTCTTGACACTGATACTCCCAGCTCTGCAGCCGGGAAGTCAAAGCCTTCGTTAAGGGCCTTGGCTGAACATACAACGTCAAT
>JAAOYH010000062.1 GCA_018221245.1 Candidatus Woesearchaeota archaeon | reverse complement strand
CAATATTCCTTTCTCTTGCCGTTGCGTTCGAGGTTCTAGTACCTACTGCAGCAGCTCTGCTGATTGCAGCCGTAGTTGCCTACCTAAAGGCATTCAGAAATAATCCCATCATACACAACTTCTCAGAACTATTCATGTATGCAGGAATAGTCATCCTTTTAGGTCCTCTGTTCGATCTATTGTGGGTGTCCCTTCTGCTGCTGGCCATCAGCGTATACGACATGATAGCTGTGTGGCAAAGCAAACATATGGTAAAGCTCGCGAAGGCACAAACAGAAGCACAGATGTTCGCTGGACTCTACATCCCTAAGAGCAACCCCTCTAAAAAGAGCATTACCGCGCCTTCTGCACCTAAAAAAAGTATTCCTTCAGCGATCCTTGGCGGAGGAGATATTGCTTTCCCATTACTATTCTCTGCTGTCGTGCTCGGTTGGCTAATCGAGTCCAACGTAGCGCCCATGACTGCGTTTTACCAGACGCTAATCATCACTGTGTTCTCTACGATTGCACTCTCGTTGCTGTTCGCGTATAGCAAGAAAGATAGGTTCTATCCTGCAATGCCATTCTTGAGCGCAGGATGCTTCTTGGGATTGGGAATAATTATTCTCATCACCATTTAGTAGTAAATAATATAAATGAATATTTATCACCTTCTTGCATGGGACACACCCTATTCGGCGTAGACATAATACTACACCCTGAAAAACAAAGGGGAAAAGCTTTGCATGAGCAAGGAAAAGTAATAGAGATTAACGGAAGAAATTCTGGAGCCAGCTTCTACAAAATAGGGCAGCACGAATATTATAGGAAATTTATGAGAGAAATAGATAGAGCAACCGGTGGGAAAAAAACGTTATTTCACATCTCTCCATTCTGGCTCTACAAGATACCCGATCCCAATAACAGAAACAGAAAAAGACAGCTCAAAGAACAAGCAGAATATTGTGAAAGTGCTGCCGAGCACGATTTAAAACACAGACCCCTGATTGCAACCTCTCAACACCTTCATGAAAAAGCAGTGTATGAAGCACAATCATTAGATAGAACTTATTTTCCTCAAGCAGCTCTCTACATGTTTGCAGCACTTCAAGAAAAGATAGATGTTGAAGGGTATGAATCATTAGCAATAGCACTAAACAAAATCAAAAAAATCAGATCATGGGGACTTGAACAACTCAAAGTAGAAGACTTGCTAAAAATACGCAAAGGTAAACACCTAGGAAAACGGAAATGGAATACAGGCGTCCCAATTGAAATGTATCACCAATACGAAGATCTTACCGACATAGGCTTAGTATGGGGTTCCTTAAATAGACATTTCGAATCGAAACTTGAAGGAAAGGTGTTCAATGAAAATGGTCTTGAACACGTAGTTTCCAATAAGGCGTTATTTCATTTCATGTCAAGTCTAAAACGTCCAAAGAGAGGCAAACTAGAGAAATTCCTCCCAAGAACAACCATGTACGGAAATGGACTTCACACCAGAGCAGGGTTCAACAGATGGGTGAGAGATTCAGATTCTCGCGTATTTGTAATAAAGCCCTTAGACGAGTGCCATGGAATAGGCGTGCAATTCCTAACAAGAAAACAGCTTGAAAAATATGACTCCCACATATTCAATACCCCTAAGGAAAACTACTCTTGGGTATTAGAAACTCTCAGTCTGGACTTCGTAGCAGGGTTATACGATTCAAACCAATCCATATTAGTCCAAGAAACAGTCCCAAGTATGAAACTAGAAGAAAACGGTGAAAAATTCACGGCTTGTGCAAGAGCAATAGTTCTAAACGGAAGCTACATGGGTAGCATTTGGAGAACAAACAAAAATTCGCGAGGATCACTTACAGACAGATACAGGCACAACATAACGAATGGTGCTCAAGTAATGGCTGTTGGCTCTAAAGAAGAAACAATCATCAAAGATATAGCAGAGGCATCCGTTAGTGCACTTCTTGAAGATTATCAAGATGCGCAAGATGGACTGCTAGAAGAAGATACCCCTCAACACCTATTAGACGCAGCTCTTTTTGGCCCCGGTAATGTTTATAGCAATCTGATAGAGAAATCGATATACTGGAACAAAATTAAGAAAACTGCCGAGCACCACGGAGTAAATCTCGAAGATATGTTTGAGGAAGATGAGGATCAGTTGCTCGACTTTAGCGAGGGTAAAATAAAATTCACAGTTAATACAAAAGACTCTGGGAAATATCTAGTCAAATCCTAGTACTGAATCTAATCGGTTTTTCCGCTTTAGAAATCGCAGTTAACTGCGCTTCAATCTTGTCTAACCCCTGCTTCATCTCAACATGAGAAAACGGCCCTCTATGGAGCCAAGAAGCCTTGAAAGTCAGGCAGTTCCCGAAGAACCGCTTTAGATGGTCTGTTGTATAGTCTTTACCAGGAATAAAAATTCTGGTAGGTGTCTGCATTCTAACAGGTCCAAGAAAGAAATGTTTCATCGCAGGATCCTTGGACTTCGAGTGTCTTCCTTCGAATAAGGGAGCCAGCAAAACGAGTCCGTCAGGAATTGGAGGTATTCTATCCAAATAATGAGCTTGGTCTTCGTATTTCAGCAAGAGAGAAGCGCTCAAACCTTTAGCTATCACATAGAGTCTTTTATGATCTTTCTTAAGTCTGATAATCCAATACTGTATGTCCAGCCAGTGATGATCCAAGATGTGCTTACCGTGAGAGTGCCCATGCCCTCTGAGATCCACAAAGTAGCTAGTATAACCAGAAAGATGCTTCTGCAGATGCGGATAAATTCCCTCATCAATAGACTCACCCACATCGGGCAATACCAAGACAGCCTTATCAGAATCACCAGTGAACTTTCTCACGAAGAGTCTAGTCCCGTCAGGCATCATCTGATGCATCTGTTCCTGCATGTCTCACCTCTTTATACTCTTAGCGTGCCGCTCAAGGTACTTGTCGAGCTTGAGTATCATTCTCTCCTTGCTCTTTGTCCTTAGCTGCTTACCTAACCGCTTGATTCTTAATTCCGTAGATACCCAATTTGCAATGATGTTCTTATTCTTAACTATGTTATCGAACTCTTTCATAGTCATCCTATCTAGTACATCCATCAGCTCAACAGCATCGTGGATATGTGTCTCCCCAAGCATGAGGGGCTTGGGCACGTGCATCTTCACAGGCAGCAGCGATTCCTCCTGTTTGAAGTACTTCTTTCTGAAGTAGCGTTGCACCATTACTGTCACTATGAGCAGGATTACGCACAACCCTGCCAGTATGGCCAGATCTCTAGATATTTGTTGCGCCGTGACACCATACAGCATACTCCTCTTCAGAAGTTCTGACAGGACTATGTAAGGGTTGACTACAGACATAGATTGGACGAACCTCGTCATCCCTTCCATTGGAAGGACAAGGTTGCTGACAAAGAGCAAAATAGACCCGACAGAGATACTTGCTATCATTGACGCCTCTTGGGTCTTCGAAAGGTAACCTATAATCATACCTAGGAAAGTGAAGAGCACTATAGCCACAGATATTATGAGCAAAGTAGAACCAAAGTTCAACAAGAGAGGCTGCGCCACAAAGAAGCTGCTCAAAACAAGGATAACAGCCACATCAGCCAACAGTAGCAGGAAGGCTGTAAAGAATGCTACCCTAACATGGTATCCGTCAGTTGTCGGTGTAGTGAAGTTTCTGAACGCTGCACGAGATATCTTATCCGTAACGATAAGCGTGCTGGCCAACAAAAGTCCTATGAACATTATGACGAGTATCAGAAGGTAGGGATATGCGAAACTCAGCCTGTCATCTGATACAGTAATAGAAACTATGTTTGTGCTGATGGGATTTACTATTGATTCTGTCTCTGTATCTTCTCCTGCCAGGAAGTCACTTGTATACTGCATCCGTGTCTCAACCTTTTGGAGGACCTTCTTTCCTTCTGCCACATCCTCATCAGACTTCGTGATGCTCGTGGATATGGTTCTCCCTGCTTTTCCCGCCTTCTTTACAAGCTCCTCTGCCTCTGCAAGGTCCTCCATGGCATACTCTATCAGTAGATTGGCCTCGAATATCTGGTCGTCCGTGACAT